>DATNQR010000186.1:0-5907 GCA_036703905.1 Thermosynechococcaceae cyanobacterium | reverse complement strand
GACTATCGATCGCGGCTGGAGCTTCTGGAACCACAGCATAAGGCACCTTTGCAGCGCCTCGGCTTCTCCTATAAGCGGATGGGCGGGTTCTTTCTAGTCATCCTCACGATCGGTCTAACTATCTTCGCCTTCTTGCCCCGTCTGCCGGGGTATCAGTTGCGATCTTTCCCGGTCAGCCAACCGATCGCCTTGCAGGAAGACTTCGACAACACCCGCATCACTAATCCGGGCTACGTGCGGGGCAACTCTCCTGGGGATCCAAACGGCAGAGGCGAAGGGCAAGGTGAATCCACCGTGATGGATGAGAACTTCTATTACGGGTTCAACGAGCGGATCAACCAGAACTTGCGCGGACAACTGAAACCCAAAGTGGTGATGCGGGTGCGATCGCAAGCGGAGGGGTTCTGGCGGGTGTTGTCCTTTGATCGATACCTCGGTCAGGGCTGGGAAATTTCTCGCAACAACGAATCAAAAACGATCTCGCGTCCCAGTTGGTCGTATCAGTTTTATCTACCCAGAAACCTGCTGGTCGGCAGAACCAGAGAAGTGATTCAGTCCTACACGGTGGTTGCTGACCTGCCCAACCTGCTGCCTGCCCTCAGCTATCCCAAAGAGCTTTACTTTCCCACTCAGGAAATTGCCATCGATCCTGAAGGAACCCTGCGATCGCCCCTCAACCTGCGAGAAGGCATCACCTACACCGTGATTTCGGATGTGCCCTACCGCGATCGTGGTCGCCTGAACACAGCGCAGACCAACTATCCTGCCAACATTCGTAACTACTATCTGGACACTCCCGCAGCAATTCGGGACAAAGTGCAGAAGCGTACAGAGGAACTGCTGGCCACCTCGCCCCAACCGCTAACCACTGCCTACGAGAAAGCTCTATTTCTAGCTCAGGCGCTGAAGCAACGCTACTCGGTACAGCCAGATCTACCGCCCCTGAAGGCTAAGGAAGATCTAGTTGAAGCGTTCCTGTTTCGGTACAACGGCGGCTACCCTGACCATTTCTCCACGGCGCTGACGATCATGCTGCGATCGATCGGCATTCCCGCTCGACTGACTGCCGGATTTGGCCCCGGACAGTTCAATCCGTTCACCGGACTGTACGAAGTGCAAAACACGGATGCCTATGCGGTGACAGAAGTGTACTTTCCCCGCAACGGTTGGTTTGCCTTCGATTCGATTCCCGGTCATGAACTGATTCCGCCCTCGATCGAGGACTACCAGACCTTCAGTGTGCTGCAACAGCTATGGCAGTGGGTTGCGGGGTGGTTGCCGTCGCCTGTGACGGGCTTTCTGAACCAGATTTTTGGGATAGTTGTGGGCTGGGTTGTGTTCGTGTTGTCCTGGCTACTCGGACTTTTTTCGCAAGGTTGGGTAGGGGCATTTGCGGCGCTGCTGCTGGCGATCGGGCTGGGCTTTTTGGGCTGGCTGAGTTGGCGCGGTTGGCGACGCTGGCAATATCGGCGCTGGTTGAGCAAGCTGCCGCCGATGGAGCGGGTCTATCAGCAAATGGTAAATGCCCTAGCCCAGCAAGGTTTCCCCAAGCACCCTGCCCAAACGCCCCTAGAGTACGCTCACCAAGCCCGATCGCAGCAGCCAGCAACCCGTGCAACGGCGATCAACGACATCTCTCAGTCCTATGTGCGCTGGCGCTATGGCGACCAAATGCCCGACCTAGTTCAGATGAAGCAACAGCTTCGATCGGTGCGAAAACGACGATCAAAATAACGGTATTCCTAATCCATAGCTGTAGCAAACTCGTCAGGATACGGAACTGAAGCCCCTTGTTGCCATACAGCTTCAGCATCGTCCTAAGCAAGCTGTCTACAGCTACAAAATTTAATTCAGCTCAGGATGGTGCTCGATCGATTCCAGAACGGAGGAGACAGCAGCGCCGTTGAGCGCTCTCTCCTTGGAGTGATTCCACGCACCTTTGTAGCAGGCTCTACCGAAACAAGCGATCGCCCTGACTACCCTATTTCTAATGGGACGACGATCGACGACCTGCAATCTGAACTCAGAGGGATAAGCTCATGGCATCCGACCCCACACGAACCGCCAGCGCCTCGGAAAACCTGACTGATACCGAAGCCGTAGCGAAGTTCGAGAACCTGACCACCGAAGCACCCCCCGCCAAAACTCAGAACAAGTTTGAGCGGATCAAAGCTGAAAAAGATGGACTGGTGCTGAAGCAAGAGCTTGACCACTTCGCCAAGATTGGCTGGGAAGCCTTAGAGGAAGCCGATCGCGACTTTCGCCTGCGGGTGCTGGGCTTGTTCTACCGCACCGTTACGCCTGGAAAATTCATGCTGCGACTGCGGGTGGCCAATGGCATTCTGCCCAGCACCCATCTACGGGTGCTCGCGGAGATTGTGCAGCGCTACGGCGACGACAGCAATGCCGACATCACTACCCGCCAGAATATCCAGCTACGGGGTGTGCGAATCGAAGACGTACCGGACATTTTCCGCAAATTTGAGCAGGCTGGCATGACCAGTGTGCAGAGCGGTGTAGACAACGTTCGCAACGTCACGGGATCGCCCCTAGCGGGACTAGAAGCCGACGAGCTGATCGACACTCGCGGATTGACCCGCAGCGTTCAGGACATGATCACCAATATGGGTGCAGGCAACTCGACCTTCACTAACCTGCCGCGTAAATTCAACATCGCGATCGCCGGATGTCGGGACAACTCCGTCCACGCTGAAACCAACGACCTCGCCTTTGTGCCTGCCTTCAAAGAGGGCGCGATCGGCTTCAACATCATCGTAGGTGGAATGTTTTCCCCCAAGCGCTACCAGGATGCCGTGCCCTTGAATGCCTGGGTTGCTCCTGATGATGTGGTCGATGTGTGCGAAGCGATGCTGCTGCTGTATCGCAACAACGGGCTGCGGGCCAACCGCCAGAAATCTCGCTTGATGTATTTAATTGATCTGTGGGGCATTGAGAAGTTTCGCTCAGAGCTTGAGCAGCAGATGGGGCGATCGCTGCAACCTGCCGCCGAAACAAACGAAATAACAATGGACAAGCGAGATCACCTGGGCGTACATCCGCAGAAGCAGCCAGGGTTGAACTACGTGGGGCTGCACATCCCGATCGGTCGCTTGTTTGCCGAGGAGATGTTCGAGCTGGCGCGGATGGCAGATGTCTACGGCAGTGGCGAACTACGCCTGACTGTGGAGCAAAACCTGATTATCCCCAATGTGCCCAGCTCCCGACTAGAGGCGCTATTGCAGGAGCCTCTATTGCAGAAGCGCTTCAGCATTCAGCCGGATAACGTCTCGCGCTGGCTAGTTTCCTGCACAGGCAGTCAGTTTTGCAGCTTTGCCATGATTGAAACCAAAAACCGGGCTTTGGCAATGATCAAAGCTTTGGAGGCAGAACTTACGCTCCCAAACCCGGTACGCATCCACTGGACAGGCTGCCCCAATTCCTGCGGGCAACCCCAAGTAGCCGACATTGGACTGATGGGCACGAAGGGCCGCAAGAATGGTCAAGTAGTGGAAGCAGTGGATATTTGGATGGGCGGCAAGGTGGGCAAGGATGCTGAGTTAGGCAAGCGGGTGATGCAGTCGATTCCCTGCGAGGATCTAAAGCCCGTGCTGCGGGATCTGCTGGTGCAGCATTTCGCAGCCAAGCCGCGACAAGACGGATACTACATTCCCCCAGAGTCTGCACTTGAACCCGTAGCTGAGCCAGTTTGAGCGGTTTTTTCTGTTCGATCGAAATTACTGCCTCTTAGCAAAAGGGCCGCATTCCGGGATTCACGGCATGGACATACTCGCTGCCGGAGTCGGGAAAGCCCCGGCGATAGGTTGCTTCCTCTGGTTTGCCCCAGCCCAGTTGCAGGATAATTTCCAAACTACGATCGCTTCCCTGGGTCGCCAGGCTGGCCCAGTCCGTGCGCTGGATTAAGCGATCGACATCTCTGGGAACGATCGCTTGGTACGCTTTCCCACCATCTAGGCTGAGGAAAAGCTCTAGGCTCCGTGTCACCTCTTGCCAGAAGCTGAGGATGAGCGGCCGAGTCGATCGCAGCAAGGCGCGATCGCTGGACAAACTGACCAATTGATCGTCAATTCTGGGAAACCGCAGCGTTTCGTTCCCCAAACTCACGCTCTGCCACACCAGTCCAGAAACCTGATGCTCTCGCTGGTACTGATGCACCGTGGCCCGGAAGTCATTGTAAGCAGTGAACTTCTGAATGCCGTCAGTTTGCAGGAGGTGATCGATCACCGAGACACCGTTGGAAGGCGTTGCAGCCAGGTTAAGCCGATGCCCGTTCATGCAGGCCTGCCGTTCCTCTGCCAGAATTCGGATCAAATCCTCAGTACTGTAGTGATTCGACATCGGGGCATCCTCAAGCAGAAGTGTCCAATTTGTACCAGATTAGCTTTCTTGACTTGTTGCTGACTGTTACCTCTCTGACTGTTGTGACTGTTGTGACCATAACCCCATAGATTATGACGGAGTGCAAGGGTGGGGCCTCTGGCTGCGGGCTACTTCGCCAACTCCGTTGTCACCTCGTTCACCTTGCGCCGCTTCAAGGTCGTCGATTCCGCTCGGGGCAACAGATCGAACACCTGCCGTAGCACATCATCAATCTGCTCGTAGGCAATCACGCCTGACTCGTTCAGCACCACTTTTCCGTCTGCATCAAATATCACCGTTTGCGGAACTACACCTTTGTAGTAGTAGCCCGGATCGGTAGGCGTATCGCTGGCTTGGGGCACGATCGAGTCTAGCCGCACCGCCAGAATATCCGCCGCCCGTCCATAGAATGCCTGAGTCTGGGAAACCACGTTAGAGTACTGTTTGCAGTCGCGGCTGTCATCTAGATAAAGCACCAGAATAGTTGGACGATCGCGCTTGAACGCCTCTGCCAGCGTCACCTTCGGCGGAATTAGCGATCCATTGCCCGCATACAGGGCAAAGATATCACCATCGAAGCGATCGTCCTCTAGACCCGCCAGAGTAGGCGCAGCACCTAGCAGTACCCAGCAGCTCAGCAGCACCAGCAGCAGGGCCCCAAGCTGCCGCCCTCGCTTCAGGGTTTGAAGCCTCTTCTGGAAAAATACTCTTAGTCCGGGCAGCAAAGTCATACAATTCCACGTTCATGCAATAGCTTTTCCATTCTGGAGCAATTGCGGTCAGGCTGGTAGACAATTTGCCTGCCCTGGGTTGGATAGCTCCAGATCCAGAGTCACCAAAGCACGGGTGACAACCCCGATTAGGACCATCTGGTTGGGCCCATCTAATGAGATGATAGTAATCCATTCATTGTATAAATCTGGCTTAAGACTATGGTGGCCCGAATCCAATTTTCTAGAGGCACTGATGAGGAAGTCGTGCCCGATGTTCGCATTACTCGATCGAAAGATGGGAGCAATGGCACTGCTTCCTTTTACTTTGAAAAGCCCGATGCCCTAAAGGACGGTAGCACTGTTGAAGTAACGGGGATGTACCTGATTGATGATGAGGGGGAAATCACCACTCAGAAAGTGAACGCTAAGTTTGTCAACGGCCAGGCAGCAGCGATCGAAGCGCTTTATGTAATGAAGTCTGCGGCCGAATTCGATCGCTTCGTCCGGTTTATGGAACGCTACGCTGAGGAGAATGGATTGAGCAAGGAATGAGCCGCTTTTCAGGGTGATTGATGAGGTTTATGTTGATCAATGCTCAACTGTTGAGAAAGCAGGATTCAGCCCGTGTAACCGCCTGATCAAGTAACCCTATGAAGATCGCGATCGCTCAACTCAACCCTACGATCGGCAACCTTGCAGGCAATGCCCAGGCGATCCTTGCAGCCGCCCGAACTGCTGCAAGTCAGGGTGCGCGGCTGCTGCTGACTCCCGAACTTTCCCTCTGCGGCTACCCACCGCGAGATTTGCTGATGCACCC
>DATNQR010000185.1:0-3671 GCA_036703905.1 Thermosynechococcaceae cyanobacterium | reverse complement strand
AGTGTTTGAAGAAGTCTACATCATGACCCAGGGTGGGCCGCGCAACAGCTCCAAGACGCTCGTCTACTACGTTTACGATCAGGCATTTCAAGACCTGGAAATCAGCTATGCCTGCGCGATCGGACTGGTGATGTTTCTGATTATTTTGGCTCTGTCGATGCTGCGGTTAGTGCTGGAGCGAATCACTCAGACCAGAAGCCTAGGCTAAACAGCTGGGCAAAAATGAACGAAACTCCTGTAGTCCTCCTGGGTAAAAGCAGGGGTGTAGCAGGTGGATCAAGAGTTGCTTTGAGAGACTGTCTGAGCAATTTTAAGCCTCACTATCCCCATCCCTTGCTCCTCCTGCCGCCGGAGATTTTCAGGTGAGGGCAGCATGGGCGCGACACGGCACTTTTCGGACATCCTCAATTGGATCGACTGACCTGCGTTGGCAGTCGATCCAATTGAGGTGAAGCTGAGGTGAAGCGCAAATCATCAGAAGTTTCCGAAACAACTGCATCAAGTTCTCGCTTATGGAGTAATTTATACCCCAGGCAGGTAGCCACCGCAGCGAGGCTGAGCTGGGTTCGTCTCGCTGCGCTGGCTGCGATCGAGTTACTGGTATTGACATGACCTATCCGAGTTCGTATTACCGGCCTTCAGTGCTGGAGTTGGCCCAAGCGGGAAACATTCAAGCGATCGCCTACTGGATGAATAGCTTTCTCGCGCCCTACGGTATTCACGTTCAGGCAGCCTTGCCTGCCCCTGGGAGCCTGAAGCTGTCTGTCGAGTTCCGCCGCGTCCGACGAGAGCAGTGCCTAAGCCTGCGGCGACAGGTGGTGCAGTTCATCTGCTATCGCCTGTGGACTCTCAACTCGACCGCGATTCAGGATGTTCGCATTGTGGCCCGTCACGCTGGAGCGGCAGAGGTTGTTTGGAAGCAGTCGGTTCGCATTGTCACCCCTGCGAGCCGTCGTCAGCGTCGCCCGTCACCGAGTCTGGCCCAGCGTGGCGCTGCCTGGGTCAAGTTCCAGATTCTGCGATCGATCTTCATTAGCCGTCTCGCCGTTGCCAGCTTCTTCCTCAGCTATGCCGTCCTTTACTGGGAATTGGTAGGCTACCCTACCTCTGAGCAAACTGCGGAGATCCAGCCCGCCCAGAATCAGAGCGACACCTCAAAGGGGCAACTACGCGCCATCCCTGCCAGCGAAGGGAACCTTGCCCAGCCCAAGATGCGCTATCCTGAGCAACCTCCCACCATCACCGTTCCCCCAGTGTTTCGGGGTCAGATCGTTTATGAAGCTTCTTCAGGTACGGACCTGGGGTCAGAGAAAGTAGTGGCCTTCACTTTTGATGATGGGCCCTGGCCAAACACCACAGAGCAAGTTCTGGAAATCTTAAAGCAGAACAACGTTAAGGCGACGTTTTTCTGGGTGGGTACGCAGATCCAGAGAAGCCCGGATCTGGCCAAGAAAGTGGCGGCGGCGGGTCACGCGATCGGCAACCACACCTGGCGACACCCCTTGCAAAACGTGAGTGAAACTACTGCCGCTCAGGAGCTTGGCAACACAGCCCGCCTGATCTACGAAACTACGGGCATCCGCACATCCCTGATGCGTCCTCCCGGCGGTAACCTGAAGGGCGCTCTGGTTCCCTACGCGCTGAAGCAGCAGCAGACGGCTGTGATGTGGTCGGTAGAGTCCCACGATTACTATGTCTCTGCACCGTTGATTGTAGACAATGTGCTGCGAGGTGTGCGATCGGGCAGCATTGTCCTAATGCACGATGGTGGGGGCGATCGGTCAGCTACAGTGCAGGCGCTTCCCCAGATTCTTGATACTTTGAAACGCCAGGGTTATCGGTTCGTGACTGTGCCTGAGCTGCTGGAGATGCAGAGCCGCAGAATACCAGGCTAAGGAGCAGGTCAAAAGCCGGTCGATCGACAGAACTCCTGAAACCCCCGTATCACGGTTCTTGCAGCGGGCGAATAGAATTCGCGCCTATTCAAGCTAAGTCCGCCGACGCGGACTAGAGATCATCAGGGTTTCAGCAACCCACGGCGGCGGGTTTTGCTCTTCTGGCTCCGGTTTCAACTGCCAAGCTCAAAAGATGTGTCAGTCAATCAGGGTCAAAAGGCAGATGTTGAAAAACAGGACTTATGAAACTGAGCCGATGCTCCGAGTTCTTAAACCTACAGAAGAAACCTATATAAGTGGCTCAAGCTTCTTGTCTTACCGAAGAATTAGGGGAAGACTGGGGACTCGGAAAACTTACTTAACCCACAAGTTTTTTGGCAATTCCTATCTCCGTCCTTTTACCTAAAGCTGCCCTGGTTTTGCACTTTCGTCCTGTAACCTGTGGGAGAGGAAAGAGAGAAGGATTTGATTCATCCTGTAAACAAAGATAAAAGATATTAAATAAGGCAGCCATGGATACACTCTTGATTAACGAGAAGCTGATCGCTCAATTCAAGTTCTGGCTAGACGGCCAAGTACAGCAGGGCATGAGATTCCGCAATGAGTTGTTCGGTTGCGCGGCTGGGTTCCAAAGTTCGCAGCGGCATGAAGCGTTTGATCTAGCTTGGCGACTGTCTCAGCGGCCAGGGCAGCAAGTTGTCGTGACAACCAGCAATTTCCACTACACTGTTTGGGTCAGCTTGCGATCGTCTGAATCCCAGAAAACACGGACGGCGAATCAGCAACTGGCGCTTACAGCTTGCTAGAGGCTGAACAGTCTTGAAGTTAAATAAGCATCACTGCCCCCGAAAGCCGATCGATTACAGATGGGCTTAATGTCCAGCTTTGTGTAGGAGAAGCAGGCAGTTCTAGCTGAAGCGGCGATTCTCGGCAAAGCGGAAACATAGCAAAAAGTAGGAATGTGACAAGATAGAAAGAGTCTTTACTGCCTTCGACTGATGTCTGCAAGCAACTCCTCCGTAGATCTGTCCCTAGCGCGGCTGCGAGAAGTCCGCTCTGTTTTGCTCCGGCTCCATAAAGCGCTACTGGACTCTGAGCGTACTCTCTATGAACAAGTCTATGGGCAAATTTCCACTAGGGGCGAGTTCTTTCGGCTAGTGATTGACCATGAGTGGTTTAGCTGGCTGCGCCCCATCTCTCAGTTCATTGTGCAAATTGACCAAACTCTCGGTAGCAAAGAGCCTGCTACGGGAGACCAAGCAACGCAGCTTCTGCAAGCGGCTCGGCAGTTGCTTAGCCCCAACTCCCAGGGCACTCCTTTAGAGCAACGCTACTACTACGCCATCCAGCGCGATCCCGATATCGCGCTGATGAACGCGGAACTCTCAGACCTGCTGGTTGCGCCCAAATAGGGATGATGATATGCGACGATCGTCACTCAACCTGCAGCAAGATCCCCGGTATCTTTGAGATACCGGGGATCTTGCTGCGTGGAAAAGTATTAGAGAGAACCAGGATCAGGTAGCACAACTAGCCAATCTTCAAGAGTTCCACATCAAACAGAAGGGTGGCGTTGGGGGGAATAACTCCACCTGCACCCCGCGCTCCGTAGCCCAGTTCTGGAGGAATGGTTAGCTGCCGTCGGCCGCCAACCTTCATAGTGCCTACACCTTCGTCCCAACCTTTGATCACTTGTCCAACGCCAATCTTGAACTGGAAAGGCTGGTTGAGATCGCGGGAGCTATCAAACTTTTTGCCGTTCTCTAAGGTGCCGGT
>DATNQR010000184.1:0-4416 GCA_036703905.1 Thermosynechococcaceae cyanobacterium | reverse complement strand
CCGACGAACCTTCGTTGATATTGGTTTCATTAGTGCCTGTCACACCAGGAATATTGCTGTCGCCTGGGGAAGGGTTAGGATGATTCTTACGATCGTTAAAGTTAGTCATTTTAAAGCTCAGAACTCAGCTAGAAATCAATTAGAGCAACTTAGGTAAAAGTGCAGTAGAAATGCCTGATGCAAATTCAGAAGCACTTGAAGCTAAAGACCGAAACATCAGTAGTTAGCTGTACTTTCTTCTTATACCTAACACGTTAATGCTTGATTGAAACCTTACCGCTCTATCTAGAGAAGGGATTTTGGTCTACTTCAAAAGGAAGACTTACATTCAACGTTCAACCCCACCACGGGGTATTTCAGCATTCTGTGAGCGTAAGTTAGAGCTTCTTGGAAACTGAAGGGACAAAGCCTGGTGCAGTAAATGAAAACTTCATGAGACAAAAGCTGGGAGCAAACACTGCAATGTACCCTTCACCTCAAGGCTGAACGCGATTACTGACGGTTAGCGATCGCCTAGAGATTGAGAAGAAGTCTTTAAAATCAGAAAGAGTACCGACGACTTGCCGTGTTTCGTCTCGGTACTCTCATCTGGTTCGCTCCTCACACCAAACAACCATAACCGATGATGCCTGATTTGTCACGAGTTCAAATGTTCAGAAAAAATTATGGCTTCTGCAAAAGGGCTGACTTGCGTCACCCTTAGCTGACTCTGCCTAAAGCTGAACCGGGGCGGGGAGGTGTAGGAGAGTTAACCACCAGTGCAAAACTCGCTGTGTAGCCAATAACAACCCACAATTCACCTCCACTCGTCCGCGTTCCGGCTGGTCAAACATTTGAGTGGTGCTATGGAAAGCTTGGAAGCGCTGGATTAGTGAGAAAAGTAGCTTATCGGGAGAACCTGATCGGGGCTGCAAGAGAAACTCCCAGCTTGAGAAGAGTTCACAAACTAAATGACGGGCAGACAGGGTTAGGGGTAGATCCTTGCTCGAATTCAGCCAGGCGATCGGCTCGGCTTGAGTTTGCCCTAGGCATTCTGCATGGGCGAGGCAAAGGAGAGAACAACACCGCGCGTGGGCATATTGTGCCGCAAATACTCGCTCAGGGGCGAGGGCTGTTGGGAGAATGAGGGGTGAAGGGCAAGGATCTGAAGCAGAAAGGACCGCACCAAGCCAGAGGGCGATCGACCAATCACTCAACTCAACTTGAATCAATCCATTGGGAGTGGATTGAATTCTGAGAGTAGATTGTGCTTCAGGTGGAATTGGCAAGTCGAAAGCAAAAGCCGACTGTTGTAGCCGCTGAGTCAAATCGTTCGCTAGTTGATCTGCCACAATTGCGGGCGGGGTTTGAGAGGAAAGCGTTAGGGTGTGGGCGATCGCAGAAGTGTAGAGAATACGAGTCAAATTTCTAACTCGCTTTAAATTCAGCCTCTCCAATAGAGCGGATGATGACAGGGTTTCGGACTGAAGCTGTGCAGTTTCGGAACTGTCCACTTGCTGAAAGTGTATTCTCCAGATAGATTGGTTGCGTAGTTTAATCTGCAACACCGGTTGCAGCCAGTAGGATGTAGATCACAGCTCGATCACCTCTGGTGACTAATACTAAGCTAAGCAATCTCGCTCAGTTTTTATAGCTATGATCCTTATAGTTATCATCAAATTATCTTAAGTCAACGCCATTTTAAGTTCCACTTATAGCCATGTAGGCTATTAAGAATCAGAGTTTGAGTTTTCCTGAAGTTCACTAGCTAGATTGACTTTCAAGGGGCGATCGAGTGTCAGCAAGCTTCCGCTAGTTTCAGTTCCTCTATGAGCTTCAAGCCTATGTACTCAGTTCCTTCCAACTCAGAAGCCTCTCGTCCTTTTCTCACCTGGCAGCGAATTATCGATTGGTCGCAGGAACACTACCGAGTTCGCACCTTCGCTAAAGACGAGAAAATCCCGGCGCGGCCAGGACTGCTCTATCTGGTGCAGCGAGGCGCAATTCGTCTAGTAGGCAGTGCCCAACTCAGCTCTAACAGCAGCGCTGCCTCCAAAATTCCCCGCATCAGTCCCGATGAAGCCTTCCTGGGCTTTGTAGGTGCAGGGCAACCGTTTGAAATTGTGGCGCAATCCCCCTTCACCTTACAGAGCTACGCCCACGTTGACCAAACCTCGGTGCTGTGGATGTATTGGCATGACCTGGATAACTGGCCTCACTTTCGCCGCGAAGTGCTGGATGCTTTCCGCTACCAGCACCAGCGCAAACTGCTGTGGCTGAGTACGCTGGGGCAGCGCCGCACGATCGATCGACTACTAGGTTTCCTGACGCTCTTGATTGAGGAGTACGGTGAGCCAACCGAGGCTGGATATTGCCTGCCCTTTCCCCTTACCCATGCCCAGATTGGGAGCGCGATCGGTTCTACCCGCGTCACAGTGACTCGGCTCATGGGTAAGCTGCGGCAACGGGGCATGATCCGCACTCAAGACGACAACTTACTCTGCATTCCTACTGATTCGATGCTGAACCGTCCGAAGGAAGAAGGCAGCGTTGGGCTTTGAAGATAGCTCTGGAACCTAGCGCCTCTGGAATCTTGCGTCTCTGGAACCTAGCGCCTCTGGAACCTAGTGCTAAAGAGGTTGAAGATAGACTCTTAATCTAGCGGTATGACTGGGTTTTGGATTCCATGGCTCTGAGAACAGCTATAGTCATTTGTCCGGGCGTTCATTTGCCTCAGCTAACCGAAGCATTTCTAGCAGAATTGCAGGCTTCGCTTGGTGCTTCAGGCTTACACTACTGGGTCTACCCCGCTCATGACTTGCCAGCTTACTCCAGCCTGCATCTGTTAGGGTTCTTGCACAATCGTCTCCAGTTCAATCCTGCCCAAAGTTTCTCTAGTCTGCCCCTGGTGTTTGTGAGTTTCAGTGCAGGAGTAGTGGCAGCGATCGGAGCGGCGATCGCGTGGCAACAAGGCGGCGGCCAGGTGCGATCGCTGATTGCCCTGGATGGGTGGGGGGTTCCCCTAGGGGGCAGTTTCCCGATTCACCGTTGCAGCCACGATGCTTTCACGCACTGGAGTTCAGCTTTACTGGGCGGCGGCGCGGAAAGCTTCTACGCTGATCCAGGAGTAGAGCATCTGGAACTGTGGCGATCGCCACAGACCGCCTTCGGATGGCAGACCTCAACCAATGCTCCGCTCCGCCGCACAACTGCTATCGAGTTTCTAGCAGCTTTGATTCGCAGGTACAGCACACCGCCAGCGTGAAATCAGGCGGCGGGGCGCTGGCAAATTGTGACATTGGGAATAGCTGTAGACAGACAAGCTTTAGACAGACAACTTAGGACATTGGGTTTGAAGGGGCAGCTAGCTAGGGGTTCTACTCCTGCGCCCCTGGTCTAACCTATGAGGCTATGGCTGTAAATCCAATTCAGCTTGGTTGACCAACAGCCTGCACCGCTTGGCGCAGATTACCGTGATGGACTGCTAAGAGGCGATCGCTTTCTTCTCTATTCAGGCCTGTCCAGTGCATCACCAGCGCCAGCTTCACGTTTCGCCCGCTCTGCTCCAGCAAAAATCCTGCTTGGTCACGGCTGAGGTCGGTTAAATCTTGCAGAATGCGGAGGGCACGATCGTGCAGTTTCTTGTTCGTTACAGCTACATCGACCATGCGGTTGCCGTAGACCTTGCCCAACTGCACCATTACTCCTGTAGAGAGGATGTTCAAAGCCATCTTAGTGACAGTGCCCGCTTTCAGGCGCGTAGAGCCTGCCAGAATCTCTGGCCCCACCAAAAAGCGAAGGTCAATATCTACTGCGGCGCTGACCTGCTCAGCAGGGACGCAGGCGATGAAGAGTGTCTTGGCTCCTCGTTGGCGGGCGGCTTGCAGTGCGCCGTGGACGTAGGGCGTGGTTCCGCCAGCCGCAATGCCAACCACGACATCACGATCGTTGATTTGATGGTGGGCGATCGCTGTGGCTCCGTCGGCGGCTTGATCCTCTAGCCCTTCGGAACTGCGGATCAGCGCCCCCGCTCCGCCTGCAATGATGCCCTGCACCAGATCAGGCGAGGTGCAAAACGTGGGGGGACACTCTGCCGCATCCAGCACACCTAAACGTCCGCTTGTGCCTGCGCCCACATAAAACAGTCGTCCTCCAGATCGCAAGGCCTGAGCGGTTAGATCGATCGCAGCAGCGAGTTCTTGACGGCCGGCCGCGATCGCGGCGATCGTCTTAGCATCTTCTCGATTGAATAGCTCAACAAATTCCAGTGAAGAAAGCTGATCCAGGTTTTGACTGGCAGGATTTGCTTGCTCAGTGAGTAAATGCCCCCGTTGCTCCAATTCCATCATTTTTGCCTACAGTAACCCTTCCAAACGACGACGAATGCGATCGAGTTCTGATGAGGAAAAATCTTCAGGCTCTTCGTTCGGCTCCGGC
>DATNQR010000183.1:0-3135 GCA_036703905.1 Thermosynechococcaceae cyanobacterium | reverse complement strand
ATCAGAAACATCACCAGTCCGATCGCGCAGGCATAGCTGATTTCCAGGTCTTGAAATGCCTGATCGTAAACGTAGTAGACGAGCGTCTTGGAGCTGTTGCGCGGCCCACCCTGGGTCATGATGTAGACTTCTTCAAACACTTTAGTCGCCGCGATCGCAGAAATCACAGCCACTAGCAGCAAATAGGGCTGCATCAACGGAACGGTAATGTCCCAATGCTTTTTGAGGCCGTCGGAACCGTCGATCGCCGCTGCCTCATACAGATCCGCCGGGATTGCCTGCAACCCCGCCAGATAGATCACCATGTAGTAACCCAATCCCTTCCAAACCGTCACCGCCATGACGCTAAACAGAGCCAGCTTGGGACTGGTGAGCCAGGGAACCGTCGTCATTCCCAAAAACTTGAGCAACTGATTCAGCAAACCCTGGTCAGCATACAGCCACTTCCAGGCGATCCCCGCCACCACCATTGAGATCACGACGGGCGTGTAGTAAGCAACGCGAAACCAGCGAATGCCACGCAGTTTCTGATTCACTAGAATCGCTAGAGCCAAGGGAAGCGTCACCAGCACCGGAACCACGCAGACTAGGTAGACGATCGTGTTGCGGAAGGTTTGCCAAAACACTGGGTCGGCCCAGAGGCGCTGGAAGTTCTTTAACCCAATCCATGTCGGCGGCTGGGTTAGGTCATATTGATAGCGCGTGAAGCTGAGGTAGAACGCTTGCAGGGCTGGATAGAATACCGTCAGACCCAGAATCAGTAGCGCTGGCAAAAGGAAGAAGTAGGGGGTGAGGTGAGGAGGGAATTTCCAGTCCTTCAGCCAGTTTTGCATCGCGAATAGAGGGGGCTATGCTGCTCAGTTGGGTTGCTGGTCAAGTTGCTTTTATCTCCACTTGACTTTAGCCAATCCTGCAACCCCGTGGAAACAATAAAAGTAGATTAAGACTTGGTACTGCTGAACGCTGGGAGGAATGACCCTCATCCTCAGCCCTCCTTAACCTCGGTGCTTAGCCTTGGTGAAATTCGCTTTGGGGTTTGGCGCAAAGCGATCGGCTAATCTAAGGTGGATACTGACCCAATAAGCAAATTGGCAAGTAGACACATTGGCTCAACTTCAACGCCTCGTCATCTCCGAGGGTCAGCTTCAGGCACAGCAGATCACGCTGACCTCTGAACAGCAGCACTACCTGAATCGGGTGTTGCGGCTACGGCAGGGCGATCGCTTTGTGGCGTTGGATGGGGTGGGGCGATCGTGGCTGGCGGAGTTGCACCAGTCTGACTCAGCGCAAATCCTGGAACCTGTCACGACTGCCACCGAGCTACCCGTTGCCGTGACTTTGGTGATTGCTCTACCCAAAGGCAACGGCTTCGATGAGGTGGTGCGGCAAGCAACGGAGTTGGGGGTTGCCTGCATCATGCCTGTGATCAGCGATCGCACTTTGCTTCAGCCTAGTCCCCAAAAGCTTGATCGCTGGCGACGCATTGCCCAGGAAGCCGCCGAACAATCCGAACGCCAGATTGTCCCCACTTTGCTTGATCCGGTTCCCTTCAAAACGCTTCTACAAGTTGCCCCCACCGATCCCGCTTACCTCTGCGTCACCCGCCATTCCGCCCCTCCTTTTCTCGATCGCCTTCTAAGCACCTCGCAGGCACTATCTGAGTTAACCGTGGCGATCGGCCCCGAAGGCGGCTGGACAGAGGCAGAATTAGAGCAGGCGATCGCGGCCTGTTTCCAACCCGTCACCCTCGGCCCTCGGATTCTCCGCACCGTCACTGCCCCGATCGTTGCCCTCTCCCTGATTGCCGCCACCTGGGAGCGCTGGGGAACTCAAAACTAGCTCACAATTTTCTACCCATGCTCGATCAAATTGCTGCTGCCTTCGATCGCCAGGACTATTCCACCGCCGCTCGGCTGGTGAAGCAACTGCTGCAAGAATCGCCGCAGCATCCCTGGGGACAGTTCTATCGAGGGCGATTGCAGGAAGTGGGGGGCAAGCTGGAGCAAGCCGAGCAAATCTATCGCCAACTGCTGCGCGAGGTCAACAATCCCAAAGTAGCGCTGCAAGTGCGGCAAGGACTCCAGCGTTTAGAAACGCTCCAGCAGGCGCAACGCACGATCGCCGCCCCAGTCCAGTCAGGCAACCGCGATCCGGGATTTTTAGTGCTGGAGGCAGTTCCCGCGGAAGCCCGATCGACCGTGACGCAAAATCTGGCGCGGGTGATGCAAGTCGATGGCTACACGGCACGGCTGTTAGTTCCCAATCGTGGCTGGCGGCTCTACCGGGCTGGGGCGATCGGCGAACTGGAAACCTACGGTCAGGCACTCCGACAGGCAAACGTTCCCGCTTCCTGGGCATCGCAGCCTGCGCTCGAAAAAATTCAGGTGTTTCAGGTGCAGTGCTTCGAGACGGTCGTCCCTCAAGTCACAGTCATCTGCAAAAATGAGCAAGATCAACTGGGACGGCTCACCTTTGATTGGTCAGAGGTGCGACAACGGGCGGAGGGAATGCTGCCAATTTTTGAGCAGGTGTTGGAACTGGGCTACCGCGATCGCCTGGAGCGCAAGGAGAAAACTCAGGACTACACCCATGTCTGCGATCTGCACCTGCCCAACCGACGCTGTATGCTGCGGCTGGTAGAGAGCCGTTACGACTTTAGTCAAGGTGTAGCGGTGATTCCAGAACAAGCACCTGTGAATGCGTTCGATCGCGCCACAGTTCGCACTAACTGGAATAGCCTGATGGGAATTTTGCAGCAGCGATCGCCCCAGGCAGTAGTCTGGTCAGATTTCACGCCCTTTGCTGAGTCGGCGGCGGATTTTGCTGTGCCGTTGGGTCGGCTGAAATCCCACATTCCCTTGATGCGCCAGACCGAAACTCACTGGGATTCGGCCTTTCAGCTCTACAGCAGTTTGCTGTGCTGGCGACTGTAGAACTGAAACGCTTCCCATTGGCTGCATCTTCAACGCCATCCAACGCTAACCCTGCCTGGAACTCCCGTGCGATCGTCTGCCTGACTGCCCTGCTGGTTTTGGCAGTGCTGTGGAGCTACAACTGGGTGCAGATATGAGGATTGGCGTACAGTACGCGTCGCTGTCTACCTTCACCGCCCTGTGCGTAACGTTGAGCGGTATG
>DATNQR010000182.1:0-4200 GCA_036703905.1 Thermosynechococcaceae cyanobacterium | reverse complement strand
TAATGAAAAATCTGGCCACCAAAAGTCGGCCGGACGGCGGAGCGTTGGCGATCGTCCTGGAGCGCTGGATTGCCGGGGTGCAAACTCAGGTAGCCCAAGAAACGGGAACCAAGCCGAACGATGCGGGATTTGACGATCGGGTTGAAGCCAAAATCCGCGAAGACGTGAAGGCAGTGGCAGATCTGGTGAACGGCTTCGAGTTCGCCAACGTGATCATTGCTTACTGGAACGGCTACCGTAGCGATAACGACACCCAGAAAGACGCGGCCCTGCGCTGGCTGCGAGGCGAGTTTGCCACCAAAACCGAAGCCAAAGCGGCCTTGGGAGTGCGTGGCATCATCGATGACGACAACTGGTATGACTACCTGAAGCTGTTTGCCCGGTTTGCTGCTGACATTGGCTACAAAGGGCTGCTGATCTTCCTGGATGAAGCCGTCCATCTCTACAAAATCACTACGACTGTTTCGCGCCAGCACAACTACGACAAGCTACTGGCTATGCTTAACGACGCGCTGCAAGGGCGAGTGGCACACTTGGGAACCCTGGTCGGTGGCACACCCCAATTTCTGGAAGATCCGCGCCGCGGCCTCTACAGCGATCCGGCCTGGCAGCGCCGCACTGCCGCCAGTCGCCTCGTGAAGGTGGCTACCCAAGACTCTGGCCCAACGCTGCGATTGGAACCTCTGAGCCAAGCACAGGTGTTTCAACTGTTGCAACGGCTGGCCGCCATCCACGCCGCCCACTACGGTAATGCGAAAGCTGTGAGCGATCGCGATCTGCAAGACTTCCTCCAGGTAGTGAGTCAGCGCTTGGGAGCCGAGGCGCTGCTAACGCCAGGCGAAATTGTGCGAGATCTGATCAGCGTCTTGAATGCGCTGCACCAGAACCCCAAGCTCACTCTTAATCAAGTGCTTCAGGGCGATCGTCAGCCTCCCGCTTCCAGCAATCCAACCCGCGATGCAGACGAGTTTGCCGAGTTCACGCTCTAAACTCATTGCTTCAGCTTTAACTCATTGCCAGCATTCGCTGCATCGGTCGCAGTGCTGCCGATCGCACGTTCTCCGGCATCTGAATTTCAGGTGTGCGGTGTTTCATGCAGAGATACAGCTTCTCTAAAGTGTTCAGCCTCATGTGAGGACACTCATTGCAAGCGCAGTTGGCTAACGGAGGCGCAGGGATAAATTGCTTGCTCGGTGCGGCTTTCTGCATCTGGTGAATGATCCCCGGCTCTGTGGCAACGATGAAAGAGCGCCGATCGCTCTGTTGACAATGTTTCAGTAGCGCTGTTGTGGAGCCGATGTAGTCGGCGTGACGCAGCACGGCGGGTTCGCATTCGGGGTGGGCGATCGTCTCTGCGTCAGGGTACTGGATCTGTAGCTGGATGATTTTTTTCTCAGAAAAAGTCTCGTGCACCATGCAGCTTCCCTGCCACAACACTAGATTTCGGCCGGTTTGCTCCATGACGTATTTGCCTAGGTTGCGATCGGGTGCAAAGATGATCGGCTGCTCTGGCGGAAGTTGCTGGACGATCGACACGGCGTTGGAACTGGTGCAGATGATGTCGCTCATAGCCTTGATTTCGGCCGTGCAATTTATGTAGGAAATTACCAAATGTCCGGGATGGGTCGCTTTGAATTCCGCAAAGGCTTGGGGCGGGCAGCTATCGGCCAACGAGCAGCCCGCACTCAAATCCGGCAGCAGCACGAGTTTGTTCGGGTTGAGAATTTTGGCTGTTTCTGCCATGAAATGTACTCCCGCGAAGACGATCACCTCGGCATCGGTGTTGGCGGCCTGCTGCGAGAGTCCGAGGGAGTCGCCCAGAAAGTCTGCTATGTCCTGGATATCAGGATCTTGGTAGTAGTGAGCCAGAATCACTGCGTTCATTTCTCGCTTCAGGGTTTGAATAGCTGCAAACAGATCGCGGGGCAGCAATTCTCTGGAGGTTTGGTCAGGACGAGGCAGAGTGGAGGTAAACACGATCGCAGAAATCCAGCAACAGCAATACCTCGAATTATAGTTGATTTTACCAAAACAGGTAGGGCGATCGTCCCTTCAAGTCAGCACGATCGCCCGTAAAGTCAACTCACTCGCTCCATGCCGTTGACGGTGAGCCCCAGGCTATGGGGCAAGCCAAACAAGTAATCAGTAGTCAGGGAGCCAAGTTCATTTTGGGGATTGCGATCGAAGTTCTCCGGGTTGAACCAGGGAACGCGATGCCAGTAGAAGTCGTAGCCCAACGGTTTGAGAAGAGCAACGATCGCGCCTGTCCCGTCTGTCGGAGCCGCGAGGTAAAGTACGGGTTGGCAGTGCTGAATCGTTTGAAGTCCGCCCTTAAGAGTGAGCAGCACTGTTTCCTTCACGAACAGCAGGCGACAGACGGATAGATGGAAGGAGTCGATCGGGTGCTCTGCTGCCGATGAATGAGTGTGAACCTGAGCCACGCTGTTTAGCATCAAGTTGGCGCAGAGAGTTTGGAAAGTAAGGCGATCGGGTTCGAGCGCCCACACTTTCCCCTCAGAACCCACAGATTGGGCCAGAAACAAAGTGTGAACCCCAACGCCAGCGCCCACTTCAACGATCGTGTCTTTCGAGCGCAGAAAATGCCGGAGCAAGTTGAGCGATCCTTCCTGCCACTCACCGTAAAGCATTAGCGATCGACCTTCTAGCCCATCGGGTCGAAACAGCAAAACCCCGTGGCGGCACTGCTTTAGCTTTAGCGAGCCATCTATCAAGCAAGGTAAGGGCGCGATCGTAGATTCCAGGGTTTGATCAAGTCTCGCTACCAGCGCCGATCGTATCTCTGCAAACACTCCCGCCCAATCTCCCGCCTTTGCTTGCCGGAACAGCCGTATCGTGGGATACCACGGACTGTCGGCACGATGCAGCAGCCAACGCCAATCAGGCGCGAAGGGCAGCAGCGTCCAGACGGGCTTGCCCACTGTCCCGGCTAGGTGGGCTACGGCCGTATCGACGCTGATCACCAGATCGAGTTGGGCGATCGCTGCCGCCGTGTCTACGAAGTCTTGCAGGTACGGGTCAAGGTCGAAAATTCCCTTGGCTTGCAGCAGGGCACGATCGGCTTCACTGGGCTGCTTCTGCAAACTGTAGAGCGCCACGGGCAGATCTAGCAGTGAGAGAAACTGGCTGAGATGGCAGGAGCGCCTGGCAAAAGTGCCGCTCGTGGGACTGGTTGACCAAGCGATGCCAATTTTAAGGTGAGGAGATGGAGGGATAGAAAGATTAGAGGAAATGAGGAGCCGTGGGGCAGGGGGAATCGTGGCTAGGGTTGTGCCCAAAATGCGAGGAAGCTCCAGCAGAGGAGCATGGGCGTGGGTTTGAGTGGATTGGGTAGCGCGATCGATGCACTGATCTACGCCAGGAACATTTTGCAGCAGCCGCATCAGGGATTTTTGGCAAGCCAGCACCACGCGGCCGCCCCGTTGTTTAACCAGGGGAGCGTAACGAACAAACTGAATTGTGTCACCAAACCCTTGCTCGGCAGTGAGCAGAATGGTTTTGCCCCTCAGGTCGCTGCCGTCCCACAGGGCCTCTGGGTAGGGAAGAGACAGGTCTATCTTGTTGCGCCAGCGCCAACCATACTCAGCAAATCCACGCCCAAAGTTGCCCAGCAGCAACAGCGCCATGCCTAGGTTTAGGTGAGCGTCGGCATGGTTCGGATTCAGGTCGATCGCCCGCTCGAATTGTTCGATCGCTGCTTGCACCCGACCGCAATCAATCAATGTGCAACCGTAACCGTTGCGAGCTTCGGCGGAGTTGGGTTCTAGCTGAATTGCCTGCTGAAAGTAGGGAATCGCCGCTTCGGGTTGTCCCAGATCCTTGAGGGCAAGGCCCAGATTACTGTGGGCCATAGCGTATTCCGGTTGCAGTTCGATCGCCTGCCGATACCCCAGCACCGCCGCCTCTAGATCGCCTTGTCGCAGCAGTTGGGTTGCTTGATGGCTCAGGGCGATCGCAGCTTCAGCATTTTGAGTAGCATTTCGCGCTGCTTCCCTAGAAACCGCTTCACTGGAGAAAAGAGGAACTTCAATCCTAGGCTGGGTTTTCCCCTTTTTGAGAGGGGCTAGGAGGAAACCTGGTGTATCGCGCTCACAGTCCAAATTGCTGTGAGTCATAGGCTTCCCTATCTCCCCCTGCAAAGCTTCCCGCACTCGCTCAAACACCTCCGCCCAGTTCCCCGCC
>DATNQR010000181.1:0-2087 GCA_036703905.1 Thermosynechococcaceae cyanobacterium | reverse complement strand
GCCTTCCAAAGCGTAGTTAGTACGACCATTGACGCGCCAAGCAACGGTGGTCAGCAGCTTATGGTAAGAGGTGATCGGCTTTTGGCCCGTGTTGAGCAGCATGAAGCAGCCTGTACCATAGGTATTCTTCGCCATGCCCGTTTGTAGAGAAGCCTGACCGAAGCTTGCTGCTTGTTGGTCTCCGGCAATACCTGCGATCGCCACTTGAGCACCCAGTAACCCTTCTGCGGTGCGTCCGTACACTTCGGAAGAACTGCGAACTTCAGGCAGCAGGCTACGGGGAATGTCCAGCAGGTTCAGCAGTTCCAGATCCCAATCGCCTGTATGGATGTTGTAGAGCATGGTGCGGCAGGCGTTCGTGACATCGGTAATGTGCAATACTCCGTAGGTCAGCTTCCAGACTAACCAGCTATCAACGGTACCAAAGGCAAGTTCACCGCGATCGGCTTTTTCCCTAGCACCGGGGACGTTGTCCAGCAACCACTTCAATTTGGTGCCGCTAAAGTAAGCATCAATCACCAGTCCCGTCTTACTTTGAAATAGAGCTTCATGACCTGCTGCTTTCAGTTCATCGGCAAAATCTGCGGTGCGGCGATCTTGCCAGACAATGGCGTTATGAATCGGGCGACCTGTTTTTCTATCCCAAACAATGGTGGTTTCTCGCTGGTTGGTGATACCGATCGCCGCAATGTCGCTGGCGGCAACCCCAATACGAGCCAGGGCTTCGTTGGCAACCCCAATCTGAGACGACCAGATCTCATCCGCATCATGCTCTACCCAGCCTGACTGGGGAAAGATTTGCTGGAATTCCTTCTGGGCGAGGGAGAGTATGTTGCCCTGGCGATCGAAAACAATAGCGCGGGAACTGGTAGTGCCTTGATCGAACGCGAGAATGTATTGAGTCATGGGTTCGTCCTAACTAAGCCTGTAATTCATACTTTGAGTACTGGTGAAGTCAAATGCCTCCACATTTCAAGCAGGGTCCCCTCAATCCTTATTTAAGGTATAAGAAACATAAGGATAGTGCTGGCGAATCAGGGGTAACACCCCTCACTTCAACGAGAAATTAATGCTTTCGGCAGGCGATCACATCATTTAGGGTTGCCTGGTAAATCCTAGAAAATCGTTGAGGTGAGGGGTCAGACCCACCATTCGCCAGCGGTATCCTTCAAGAAGTCGGGGATCTAGATTAATTGGTTTGCCCTTGCAGCAATGCTTGAAATCGCTCATCTTCTCGAATGCTGTCAAAATCTGAGTCTCTCTTGGCTACCCTCCGGCATCGAGGAGGATTCAGATTAATTGCTTGTTGCAGGTTTTCAATAGCTAGATCGACATCACCTTGCAAGGCATAACAGCAAGCCTTGCTGTAATAACCACTCTCATCATTAGGTTGCAGTTCTAGCGCTTTGTCACAACTCGCTAGTGCTTCTTCGTAGCGCCCTGAACGAGCTAGCACGATGCCTCGATTAGTCCACAATAAGGGGTCTTCCGGTTGAAGTTTCAGAGCTTGGTCTTGGTTAGCCAGTGCCTCGTCATAACGACCTAAGCGACTCAACACTAATCCTCGCATACTCACAAGGATCGGGGTAGTCAGATTTAATCTCCAAGGCTTTGTCGTAAGAGGCGATCGCTTCTTCAAATCGTTCCAAGTCATCCAGAGCAGTGCCTCGGTTGTTCCAGGCTTTATAATAGTCGGGTTTGAATTCAATCGCTTTGTCGTAGGAGGCGAGCGCATCTTCCAAGCGTTCCAAGTTCCCCAGGGCAGTGCCCCGGTTGTTCCAGGCTTCATGGTAGTCGGGTTTGAATTCTAGGGCTTTGTCGAAAGAAGCGATCACATCTTCATAACGACCTAGCTGATACAGTCCATCGCCCACATTAGAAAAGAGACTGCTGCTAAATTCTGGGTGAGTAGAAGTGGTAATTTGTTCAGCTTGCTCCTTTGCTCTTAATAGACATCTCCGAAAATGCTCAAAAGCATTTATAGATAGGCTTTTCGCTGGTCAAATGCCATCTGCCTTTCTCAACCCATTCAACGATTTCATTAGGATTACAGACAGTTTTAGAGCAAAACCTGAGAAAATATTGAC
>DATNQR010000180.1:0-5550 GCA_036703905.1 Thermosynechococcaceae cyanobacterium | reverse complement strand
TAAATCGTTTGTACACTCCTTCTCAGAGGCTATCCGCAATGAGTTGAAGGACACAGGCGTGACCGTCACGGCTCTGATGCCGGGAGCAACCGAAACTAACTTCTTCCACCGTGCGGGGTTGGATGATACAAGAGTAGGTGCAGACAAGAAGGATGACCCAGCAGAAGTTGCCAAGCAGGGATTTGAGGCCCTCATGGCAGGTAAGGATGCGATTTTGGCGGAATCGCTGACGACGAAGGTTCTAGGCGCGATCAGCACTGTGCTGCCTGATACAGTCACCTCTAAGGTGAGCCGCAAGCTCAGTGAGCCGGATTCAGCCAACAAATGAGTCGCTTATGGTCACCTCACCTTTTAGGACACGATCGCTCCAAACACGTCCCAATGATGCTCTTGATAGGCAGTAGTCCGATCCTCTAGGCGCGTTGAGTGGAGCTAAGGAGGAAAACGACAACAAGAAGTCTAGGGCGCGACAGTGGTTGAGGGATGTAAAGGTTTCACCCCTTGGGGCAACGCTTCCACACTCCTCCAAACCCAATGCCCTAGGTTGTCTACAGCTACGGCTGGCACAATCTACCCTGGCTTGACCGGCCACCAGAACACAGAAAAGGCTCCGGCATTACTGCCGGAGCCTTTTAAAGCAAATTTGGGGTGAAACCAAATCGGACAGGCTAACGAGGGAAATGATTCCAATTTAGCCTGCTACAGAGGCGAGGAAAAAACTTCCAGCCTTAGTAGCTGCGAGAGAAGCTGTCTCTGCTGTCTCTGCGGTTGCCGCCACCAAAAGAACCTCTGTTGTCTTCACGAGGCTTAGCTTTGTTGACTTTGAGGTCGCGTCCCATCCACTCAGAGCCATCCAGCGCGTCAATAGCAGCCTGCTCTTCGGCATCAGTACTCATCTCAACAAAACCAAAACCGCGTAGCCGACCTGTCTCCCGATCGGTCGGTAGCTGAACTCGCTTAACGGAACCGTACTCTGCAAATACGGTTGTCACGTCAGCTTCACTCACCTGATAGGACAGGTTACCAATATAAATCGACATTAGCAGATCTCCAAAATTAAGAAACGTGTAGAGAGAGTTTTCGGAGAGAAGCCTGCCAATACCAAACGTAGAGGAACTTTCAATACTTGAAACAAACGCTGCAACCGATACTTATTCTCAACCATCATCCTAGCACTTCATTAGAACAATGGGTGGGGACTGTTCCGGGTGATTTACTAGAGAGTGGGTATGTGAGATAAAGCCTTGAATCTCTCTCAGTGTGCCGATCACAAGCAGCATTAGAAGGATTAAAAAGCAGAGAGTTATTCTTGAATATCCAATTACATCATTCTTTTTTATTTTCTTTTTTATTAATAATCGCGGCATTCTTCAATTCGCAAAGGCTGCCCAATCTGTACCGGAAGTACAAGAGATAGTTCCAACGTGAGCACTGCTGGATTACAGGCTGAACATTGACATCTCTAATTGACTACTCCGACTGATAAGTAACTCCACAGATTGCTGCTAGGAGGAGCCAGCCCAGCAAATTTATGCGGACATCGAATAGCGGAATATCCAACAGGCTGAAAAGCGTGCAGCCCAGAAAGGCGACCAAATAGGCAAACAGAATGCTTTGATTTTGGAGCGTGAATTGGGTGATATCCACTGTGGATGGGGAAAACGATCGCCAAAACCCCAGTAGCCAAGTCCCGCGAACCACTGCCCAGCCCACCAGTCCGTAGAACAGCAGCGTGGCGGGTAGTCCAACTTCGCAGGACAGCATCAAGGGTAAATTGTGGGGATGTCCCAACAGGATCTGCTTCTGGGCTTCGTAGAGCGGGGGAAAGTTGCGAAGGCCCCAGCCTGTCCAAGGGCGCTGCTGGGTTAGGGAAAGGGCAAATTCCCACTGGGTCGATCGCAACTGGACGACGGGGCGATCGGGATACAGTTCATCTGTTAACCGCGCCCAGAAAAACGCTGGGACAATCCACCTCAGCCAGTTTCGCAGAGGCACGGGTGCAAACGCCGCGCCGCCCACAGCGATCGCAGCAGCAGTCACAACTCCCGCCAGCCAGCGCCAACCCCAATAAATTCCAAAGGCAAGACTGATCAAGAGGGCGATCGCCCAGGCATTACGCGAGTTGGTCAGCACTAGGGCGATCGCATTTGCCAGAAAGATGAAGCCGAGAAGCCCAGTGCTAGCCAGATTCTTCTCATCCCATCTCCCCAGCAGCAAGCCCAGAGACAAACCCAGCGTCACCACGAGGTAGGCCGCGAGAACAGTGGCATAGAAGAAAACCGACGACATTCGACCGGCTGGATTACCGCCTGCATCGATCTTCCAATCCACCACAAACCAGAGAATTTCTACTTGTCCTCCCCAGCCGAGCAACTGCTGCCCAAAGCCGATCGCCACTACAGGCAGCGACGCAAGCACCAGAATCCACGCTAATCGCCGCAGTTGAGCCGGGGTTTGGATTAGCTCACTCAGAGCCGCAAAAATGAAAAAGCAGGGCAGAAAATTCAGCAACCCCAAAAAGGCATCGGCGGGACGGTAGGCCAACAGCGAACTGAGCAGCATCAATAGGCTGACGATCGCCAGACCGCGATTGACGGGGCGATCGACGATCGTTCTGAACTTTTGCCGCCAGATCACCCCAGAGATCCCCAACAATCCCACTGCCGGAAAAAAGCCAGTGAAGGGCAGCAGTCCCACCGCCACTTGCATCAGGTTCCAAAGTTTTTGCAGGCGAGGGTCAGGGTGAGCATCAAAACTCCACGCCTTGACCGATCGTGGCATACCTAACCGTCGCTTTCCCATTCACCCTAAGTAGGCTCAAAGTAATACTCAGAGCGAATCAGACGGATTTGAGCTAGAGCGTAGATGATGGGGATAATGCGACTGTAGTTGGTGGAGATCGATCGCCAGCCAAGATCGGCAAAAAACCAAACCCACAGCGCCGAACCCATCATCGCTAGAGCGCTACGGGTGGCAGCATACCGCGCTGTACTCAAGGCCATTCCTTGTTTTGCGGTTTGCAGAGCAATTTGATTTTGCAACTGGGTTGTGGCCACGGCTCCACCGAGGGCGATCGCCTGCTGGGCCACCTCATAGGTAGCGAAGTGCAGGGCAAACTGACGGGTGATGTGCTGCAACAGCATTGGCCGCAGGACAGAACTCACGGCGATCGCGCTGCTGCCCTTGACGAATACTTTAAGGGGATCTTGCTGGATGGCGATCGGTAGCTGAGGCAGCAGTTGGGACTGCGTTAGCGATCGTTCTAGCCGAATCTTCAGCACCTTTTGCTCCGGCGGCGGCAGTTGTTTCCAAGCGCGACCCAGCAGATCCAAAAATACCTCAGCCTCCAGATCTGTCGTGGACATGGAGCCTTTGTAAGCCAGTTTCAAGTGTCGGCAAACCTGAATCAGCACTTGGCGATAGGTAAGGCGATCGGTCTTGCGGCTAAGAACCGTTATGCCGTCAGCAGCCAGAAAGCGGAATCGTTGTTCGATCGCGTCCAGCCACTCTTCCCGCTCCTGACTTTGTACCTCAAGGGGATCGGGCGTGTTGACGTAATCCAGGGGATTGAACTTGCGTCGGAACAGAATCTCGGTCAAATCCCGCAGTTCTTCGTCAGTTGCCAGTTCCAGTGCGGCTCTTAATTCATCCACCTGCCCTCTCCTCCCCATGCTGATTGCTGCTCTCATTCTGCTTCTGCTGCTCATATTCTAGAGTGCAAAGTCCAATCCCAACAGGCTGCGATCAGCCGCTTCAAGGGCTGGTTGCTTTTCAGAAGGCGATCGCGGTTCCTACTACATCGAAGCAGAACAGAAGTGTTGAAGCGACTATGGCTCAATTCAACGATCTGCTCGATCGGGTTTTGTTCACACTGTTTTTGTTTGCACTGTTTTTGTTCGCACTATCTCTGCAATCCAGTTGGGCTGCGGTTGCAGGGTTGCAGGACTGCTCCTCACAGATTCGAGCTTTTAGGCTAAAATCGGACTTGTGAAGTTCTATTGCAGGCACAATCTCAGGGAATATCAGTGGGAATATTCAGTGTCCACAAGCTGGGACTCCCTCGCAAGACCTCACAAATTAGCTTTAGACTTTAATTGCAGATTCTAGAGAGAAGCATCCAATGGCATTTGAACAGCCCCCCCTACCTTACGAGAAAGATGCGCTGGAATCCTCTGGGATGAAGGCTGAAACCTTTGAGTATCACTACGGTAAGCATCACAAAGCTTATGTGGATAACCTGAACAAACTGCTGGCAGATAAGCCCGAATTGGCGAGTAAGTCTTTGGAAGAAGTCATTCAGACCTCCTTCAAAGATCCTGCTCTACAAGGTGTCTTCAACAATGCAGCCCAAGTTTGGAACCACACCTTTTTCTGGAATTCCATCAAAAACAACGGCGGTGGCGCACCCTCTGGGGAACTGCTGGCTCGTATTGAAAAGGACTTTGGCAGCTTCGAGAAGTTCCAGGAAGAGTTCACCAACGCGGCGACAACGCAGTTTGGAAGCGGCTGGGCCTGGTTGATCGATGACGGCGGCACTCTGAAAGTAATCAAAACTCCCAATGCCGAGAACCCTCTGGCCCACGGCAAAAAGGCACTGTTGACCCTGGATGTCTGGGAACACGCCTACTATATTGATTTCAGAAATGCTCGTCCTGCTTTCATCAAAAACTTTCTGGACAACCTGGTGAATTGGGACTTTGTGGCGCAGAACTTGGCAGCGTAAGTTCCGATCAGCAGTTCCATCCATCAGTTAAAGTGTTCTAGCAAAGAGGGGGTTGATCGTACTGATCGACCCCCTCTTTGCTATTTGACGATTTTCAAAAACCCAGCTTTCAGGTGACGGCTTTCAGGTAGCCATTTCGGAGACGATTTTCAGGAATCCAGCTTCTAGTCAACAACCTTCAGGAGTCCAGTCCTCAGATGATCGAACACCTGGTTAATCAACCGTTGCTCTTCGCCGCTGAAGTTGCAGACCGACAGCAGTAGCTGTTGATCGAACCGAGTAATCTGACGCGAGGTAAGAATCCGGCTGACGACTTCTTGCAGGGAGGGTAGAGACAACGCTTGGACTGACATGATGTTTGGCGGGAACTCGATACTTAGAGTATCTACTAGAGATACTGACTCTGAGGTGATGCTTCCAGAGTTTAAATGTGACAGATCAGGATGAGATCGGTGATTACAGTCACGGTCGCCCGGCTACTGTCCAGTTACCAGACCAGTTACCAGAGATGCTCGGCTTTCCAGCAGCACAGTGACAGCATTGATGACCCGTTGAACGGAACCTGATAAGAAGGGGCGATCGAGGGTTTCCAAAGTATCAGTGGGTTGGTGGTAGTGGGGATTGCGGAAGTTGGCTGTGTCGCCCACCATAACTGCACCAATGTTGTGGGCCCAGAAGGGCGCATGGTCACTTCGCAGCAGATCGGGGGTGAGCAGTCCTTTGAAGGGAACTGGCAGCGTAATGATCGGCGGCAAACCCGCACCCTCAACCGCCTGAAAGGCCGCCAATAGCGGTAGATGCTCTTGATCTCCCACTACACCGATGAA
>DATNQR010000179.1:0-13621 GCA_036703905.1 Thermosynechococcaceae cyanobacterium | reverse complement strand
GGGCGATCGTATTCCTTGGGTTTTGTTTGCAAATCTAGCTGTTCGGCTGACAGGGCCAGATCCTGCAAGCTGCCCACGAGATAGTCTTTGAAGCTTTGCACCCGAATGGCCACATCCTGGGAAACCCCTGCAAAGCTGGTTTGCATCTCGTTTCGCACCCGTTCTCGGCGGCACTCCAACTGCTCGATGCTGACCTGCAAGAGCTGCTTGCGCTGCTCCAACTCAGATAAGCCGTCCTGCACCAGTCGCCCCAGGGCCATCTGAGACTCAGCAATCTGGGCTTGCAGACGATCGCGAGTTTCCTGAAGCGCTGCCACTTCCTGCTGCAATGCCTGGTGATGCTGCAAAGCCTCTTGCGAATCTAAGGGATCTGGGAGAGTCGCCCCTGGGGGATCAATTTCTGCCTCCTCTGGCTCCACCAGTGCTCCTTGCTCTTGCTCAGCCAGCGCTTGCACAGAAGCTTCTTGAATGCCGATCGGCTCTTCTGGTGCGGGTTCTTGGAGCGGTTCGGGCAGGGATAGATCAGCTTGAAGTTCGTCTGAGTTCATGGTGGCAGTTAGCGGTGGGCAGTTGGCGTTGAGGGGTCAGCGCTGGAAATTAGCGATCGGAAAGAGGGATCTTAGCTTCTAGACTGGCTTTGAGTGCTTTGGGATCGAACAGAATTGGTAGAAAATGAATGCTCTTGACTTCTTTGAAATAGAACAAGATTGGCACGGGCAGCCAGAAGATTTTCCAGTTCTGCCAGTCTGCATAGGGAAAGCGCCGAATCAAGGTTTCGCCGCGATAAATATCCAGGTCAGTTCCCGTGAAGCGTAGGCGCAAAGTGGCGGCTTGAATCAGCAAAAACGCGCCAAACAGAGAGATCCCTAGACTGACCCAAACCTGTACCAGCAGCAAAGGCAGTGCTAGAGCCACCAGCGCGATCGGCAACCTGTAGCTCGGCGCAAGCTCCACCGTTTCTGTCGAAGTTGTCGTAGTCACGTTCATTCCCGCCGCTCGGGCCCTCGTCAGGTACTTTTCTATTCTATCGGGTTGGTTGAGCAGCAATGTCACACTAGCTAGAGCACCCACGCTTAGATTTTTTGCTAGGTTCCTTTGATTGAAGCCGATCCTATCCCTTGAAACAGTAGCCAGGACAGGAAAAAGTTTGAGACAAAAATCGCTAAAAGGGAAGTGACAACGGCGGTTGTAGTGGATTGCCCCACACCTTTTGCGCCCCCTGTTGTGGTGATGCCCCAGTTACAGCCGATGACAGCAATTAGCACTCCGAAGAAAAATCCCTTCAGGGGAGCCGTGAACAGATCCCACGGGGAAAGGAACGATCGCACCGAGTTGAGGAATACGGTGTGTGTGATGCCATACTGCTCCGCCATCACCATGCCACCCAACAACCCCACCACTAGCGAGAAAACCGTCAGGATTGGCAGCATGATGCAGCAGGCAATTACCCTCGGAATGACCAGGTAGTCGATCGGGTCGGTCTTCAGCATATACAGTGCATCTAGCTGCTCTGTGACGCTCATTGTGCCGATTTCGGCAGCAAACGCTGACCCCACCCGTCCCGCCAGCACCACAGCAGAGATCAGGGGGGCTAGTTCCCGCGCCAAGGATAGGGCCAACACCCCGCCAACAGTGCTGCCTGCTCCAAAATTAATGAATTCCCGCGATACTTCGATCGTGAACACGGCCCCGATCGAGACAGCCACGATCATCGTGATCAAAAAGGAGCCGGGGCCAACCGTCGCCATTTGCTCCAGGGTGTTGCGGCGGTGAATTTTACCCGCCAGCAAATGCACCACCACCTGTCCTCCTAGAAAGATGGCCGCCAGTGATCGTGCATACCACCGTCCCAGACTAGAAAGACCAGACGAGTCAGCCACAAGCAACTTCACTTAAACTCAGAACTTTTAGCTAGGATAGGCGATTTCGTTGATTCACGTAGAGTTCTGAGGAGACGTGCCTGGGATTTTCAACGGAATCGATCGGGATTCAAGCGCTGATTGGCAGGAGTCGAAACGCTACTCCGCAGCTTCTCTCCTGTACCGCCATCCCGGAGATCGAGGAAGGGCCGTAGATTAATCGCGCTGGACGATCGCGCCGCAGTTCCGCCCGGTAGCTTGATCCCTAGCGCCTGTCCGACTTCATTCAGGAAGCCACCTTGACTTCTGCGACCCGTGAAGGTGTTGACCGCCTGGGTTTGCTGACCGCTGTCCGCTACGGTGAGGTTGCCGAACACGCGATCGCGGGTGGCGATCGGATCTTGGCCGGGGGGAACCGTCAGCACAATTCGGCAGGTGGGTGCGTTCTGAGTAGTGACGCAAATAGTGTTGTAGCCATTTTCCACAGCCGTCCGCATTTCCAGAAGACCATCAGGCCGATAGGACTCCAAGCGGCGGCTAATTTCACTGCACCGTCGATCGGCTGACCAGCCGCCCCCCAGTCCCGTGGGCGTGGCCCAAGCATAGCGCTGACCAACCTGACTCTCTGGCTGATACATCACGGTGTACTGACCGTTGGTGAATTCGCAGCTAAACCGAGGCGTGGCGGAGGTGTTGCTGTCGGCGGGAGTGGGCTTTTGGGGTTCCGTTTCCACAATCACGTCGTCGTTAGGGGTCGTTTGCGCTACAGCAGACAGGGGCACGATCGCGCCATTCCCGCCCAGCATGACCAGCAAGGCCGCGAACCTTTTGAATCGTCCTGAAGTGCGCTGCGACATGAGTTTTCTCGGTGGGATGAATGAGCTAAGCCTAAGGACGGGACGATCGCTCAAAAGTTCCCAGCTTCAGGAGTTTCAGCGAAAAAATCGCCCTCGGAGTTAAAACCCCAGGGCGATCGACACACTGTTGGTGGATTGTCTTGATTTTGACCTAGCTCTAAGTGTTGTAGGTTTGATTCCCACTGAACTTGATCTTGGCAGGTTCAGGATTGTTGCCGATGTTGCGGCCTATACTGTTGACTGCCACGCGGCCAGGGTTGACCTTCTCCGGGAAGACTCCATCGTTGGGGTGCAGATATTGGATCTCGCCGTTGGCATAGATCCGGTAGATTTTGTAGTCAGTGATTTTGAATTTCGATCGCAGTTGCTGCCCACCCAACGCAATACAGTACTCTTTACGAGCAAAATACAGCAGGTTTTCGCCTGACCGCATTGTCGCTGCGCCACCTGTAGGCATCTCGAAAACTTGCTCTTTAGGGCTTGTCCAAGTGATGGCGTATTTCTCTTCAACTTCGGCTTTGGTCAGCAGTCCACCTGTACTACCGCCAAACAAAGGGGCTTGTCCAGAAAGCGTTTCTGCCATTGGATTTCTCTCACAATGTTTTCAGGAATCCTATCACTCAAGCAGGGACTGTCTCTGAACTTTGCGAGGAACTGTAACAGTTCTTTAGCTAGAGTTTTCAGCACCGTTACTCGCCAAACCTTTTCGGCAGAACTAACTCAGCAGAACTAAGACTTAAATTTTAGGCGAGAGGCAGAGATTTCCATAGCTGTAGACAAACAGCTTAGGATACAGCGCTACATCTTGCAGATGCTAGGAAACTCGAAGAGCCACCGTTCATGAGTCAGGTAGGATTCCCGTAGTCACCTGTTTGCCTTTGACTTTCGCGGCTTTAGGCTTTGACTGCTTGGTTGGAGAAACGATCGTTCCTTGCCTATTCTGGGGTTCCGACCCAGTTTGCGGCGCGATCGGAACCGTGAAGTGGAACTGGCTACCGGAATCTTTGCCGTTGGATTCTGCCCAGATTCGTCCCCCCAGACCTGTAACAATCTGACGACAGATCGCTAGACCTAGCCCCGTGCCGCCAGCGGTGCGGCGGAGAGAGCCTTCTTCCTGATAGAACCGATCGAACACGGTCTCCAAGCGTTGGGGTTCAATACCGCGACCCGTATCAGCGATCGTCACCTCCAGGGTTTGGCTGCCGTTCAGGTGAGCCTCGATTGTGACTCGGCCGTTTGGCTGGGTGAACTTGCAGGCGTTGTCCAACAGCTTCGACAGCACCTCCACCAGCCATTCCCCATCAGTTTGCACCAGAGGCAGTTCTTGGGAGACTTCGGCGGTAATTTCTGGTAGGTTTCCTTGAAGTTGGCGGGTGCGGATGCTGCTGAGGGCCAAATCGACACACTCGCGCAGAGGCAACGGCTCCAGATGCCAGTTCACTCGGCCGCTCTCCAGTTCCGACAGCGTCAGAAAATCCTGCACCAGCTTCCGCATTCGCTCAGCATCCGCCAAGGCAGTAGACAACATCACTTCGCTTAGTTCGGGCGGCATATCCGGCTCACTGGACAGGCTTTCCAGGCAAACCTGAATCGTGGAGAGGGGCGTTCTCAACTCGTGGCCAGTGATGGCGATCAGATTGCTGCGAGTGCGATCGAGGGCTTCAAGCTGCTGGTTCAAGTCTTCCAAGTGGGCGTAGGCTTCAGCCTGGATCAGCGCCACCCCGATCTGATTGGCGATCGCGTCCACCAGTTCTAACTCGGTTTCAGCCCACTCGTGCAGAGCCATGCTGCTGATGTGCAGTTCCACAATACCCAACAGCCGATTCTGGTGAATCACCGGAACCATTAGCCATGAGTCGATCTGCCACTGCTGTACCTGCGATCGGGGTGGCATCACAGTCTGTCCAGTTTCCAGCAGCCACGGATCAGCCTGCGCGTCCTCCACGTAGACTCGTTCTTGACGCTGCACCACAGCTTGAAACAAAGGATTGTCTCCCAAGGCCCAAGATTGACCTACCAGAGATTCTACGCCTCCGGCAAGATACTCATGCTGAATGATGACTTGAGCATCCGTGGCTTTGCAGGAATAGATCAGGCAACGGCAGACCCGCAGGGCCTGACCCAATTCCCGCACAGCCACCTGAAAGATGTCGTCAGGGTTGAGCGATCGGCGAATTGCCGAACTAATTGAATTCACTAGCCGCTCTTTGCGCTCCTGAGCCGTGATGGAGCGGTAGGCTTTCAGCAGCTTGTACTGCCCCGCTTGCAGATACGTCACTAGGCGCTGGGCAAAGGGCGCTGGATCAACCGTGTTGTGACCAGTCCGAGTCTCAGCAAATTGAGTTTTTGCCTGCTGGACTTTTTCTGCAAGTTCGGGTCGGTAGTCTAGAATTCGGTTCAGCAGCAGGTCTGCCGACTTACAGACAATGGCCCGATCGAACGTCCAAATCCCCTCAAATCTACGGGATTGGTCGGCGGTGGCAACTCCAGCGCTGCCATGAGGGGAAGACTGACGCTCTCGACAGATCAAGCAAGAGGCATAGGTGGAACCTAACACGACTAAGTGCCATTCGTGGGCCAGCCCATCGCTGGGTTCAAAGGCGATCGTTTCGTATTCGCTAGAGCGATTAGCAAAATCGGTTTCGGGAGCCGCCAGTACGTAGGCTTGATCAGTGCGATCGGCAATGCGGAGGTAGCGGTGCGCCTCTTGACGGTAGAACCGCTCCCGTTGAAAGCTGGCAATCACTAGCGGCCGATCTGCCCCTGCCAAAACCTGGTCTTCCATCGCGTGGGACAAAGCAGTCAGGGAAGACTTGAAGTAAAGCTGGGGTCTGGCGGTGGGGTGGGCTTGCAGCAATTCTTCCAGAACGGAAGCTGGGTTGCTCATCAAGGGTTTACTCGTCTTAAATACTCAGCTTAAATTTGGTGCGACAGAAGTCGAGACCCGCACTGGCAACTTGATCCCTTGACGGTTTAGCAGATCAATTTAGGGTGCTACACACTTCTTCCACTGTGAATTAGCATACGACATTCAACCTGCTCAATGTACTTGTTCTAATGACATAACTTGTTCCAGCGATTCTGTGGCGTTGTCGAGTTGTAGGGATAAATACAGCGTCTTCCCTATAACTCGCGTCTTCCCTATAACTCCCTCATCGTCAGGCTATGCGCTTACTCCACAGGAGAAAGCTAGCTTTCTGGTTTCTCTGAGTGAGGAAAAAGTGAGGGTGTAGCTTGTATAGCTGGTGTAGCTATAGTCTCACAGGCTTGACCTGCCCACCGCCAGGTGGATCGAGCCGAGTGAGCCTGAATCTGCTCCCTAGTCGAGAGATAGGACAAAAGCCAGCTACAATCAGCTTGGATTGCGAGGGGTTGATCGGTGGACACCTACGGTTCATCTGGGAACCTGAGCAACCACAGCAACGACTACTTAGGATGAGTCGGGGTTACGAGTGAGAAGTGAGGAGTAAGGAGTTCAAATGACACGAGCCAAGATCCGCCTGAATCGTCACCCTCAAGAGCGGCTCCTGCTGCAAAGATTGAGTTGGATGGGCAGTATTGCAACTTTGGGCAGCTTCGTTTTAGTGCAAGCGTCGATCGCTGCGGCAGTTCAAGAATTCACTGTTCTGGAGCGATCACCAGCTCCACCAGAGGCTCCTTCGTCTAATGTTCCGGCCGCGCCCCCAGTCTCTATCATTTCTCAGCCAGAGACACTTTCCCCGGTTCCTTCTCTCCAACCCCTAGAACCCACAGCACCGATTCCCAGCATCTCGACTAATTCGCGTCCCCTTGTAGGGAACGATCGCCAACCCGCTACCGACTCCGCTACCGAATCTACCAGTGCAGCGCTTGGTGAGCCTCTATCAGTGATTCTGTCTGAGCGTTCCACTGGCTGCCAGTCCGAGGTGCAGCTTGGGCGCGAGGTGAGTTGGGGGCCGTGCGGCGCGCCTAAGCCTGTGGTTGTCCCCAGCCCGATCGTTGCTATCGAAACAACCTCCAGCGCAATCGAGACAACCTCCAGCGCTGCTGCCGTGCAAATGGGGCCCCTGAGCGTGGGCTACGACGGCATCGGATTGGGGACAACTCCCACCGCACGGGACTACTACAACCGCTCTCTGCGTCCTGTCGGTCGTCTGGGCAACGGCAACATCAGCCTCATCTTTCCTCTGGCGCTCCCGGCTCCCATTTCCTCTGCTTTTGGATGGCGTATCCATCCGATCACGGGCGATCGACGGCTCCACTCAGGAACCGATCTCGCTGCACCTTCGGGAACGCCAGTGCTGGCAGCCTACGCAGGAGAGGTGACGATCGCAGACTTTCTGGGCGGCTACGGGTTGGCGATCGCCCTCAGCCACAACAAGAACACGCAGCAAACTCTCTATGCCCACTTGTCTGAAGTGTTCGTCAAGCCGGGAGAACAGGTAAAGCAGGGCGATGTAATCGGCCGAGTTGGCAGCACTGGTAATTCCACTGGGCCACATCTGCACTTTGAATTCCGTCAGCAAACTCCTGAAGGTTGGGTAGCGATGGATGCAGGAGCACAGCTAGAGTACAGTCTGGCGCAGCTTGTGAAAGCGCTGGAACAAACCGCGCAAAATCCAACGCAGCGCAGCTAAAAGTAAACAAATTGGTGGGTCTAAAGCATCGTAAAGGTAAGGCTGTAGAAAGCTAATTTAGCTTCAGTAATCTACAGGGCTTTGTTCTGCTTCAGCAGCTTTCTGTAGCTGGGATTACTGTTTTTCAGAGCCAGAAGCTTTATTTGTAATTGGATGAAAGGCAGTGGGCGAGGTGGTTTTAGCGCTTCAGTACTTCAGTCTTGGGATGGATACTGGTTTGCTGAAAACGCCTTACTCTGGGACTTAAGTTCAGTAACTTCTTATTTGGTTGAGCTACCCGTTTAATCAGTCCAGTAGATTTCAAAAAACGTTTGAGGCTGTTGTTGTATGCGCTCCCTTACTAAGATTGTTCAACCTTCTAATCTATCTACTGTTGCAGCCAGTCAATTTCAATCGGAGATTCGACACGCGATCGAATCAGGGGTTGATGTAGTTTTAGTAGATCTCAAGAACATCACATCAGTTACTAGCGCTAGTTTCATTGCCCTGGTTAAAGGGTTGAAATTGGCTCACAAATCAGACTGTCAACTGCTAATTTGCTCTGCTAACGAACAGCTTAGAATGCTTTTCGAGTTGACTGGCTTGGATCAAGTTTTCAAAGTGCTATCTGATTCTCAAGAAGTTCATCAGTATATTCAACCTGTCACCAAGGTTACTCGCTTCGGCAAAGCTAAAGCAGCGTAAATGTAGTTTGTCAGCGTAGCTTTCGGTAAGGCAAGAGAAAAGTTGGAGTACCGATCGCTAACCTTGCACTAACGCACTTTGACGTAGGGTATCGAGACATAGACGATCGGTGGCAAATGCCTGCCTGAGCAATTTTGGGGGCATGAACTCATCGTACTTTTGGGATTTGGGAACCTCTTCGGGGCCGAGCAGATCGACCCCTGCTAGTCGTCGCTCGCCCAGAGATTTGATCTCGCCTAGCAGACTCTCGCGGCTGCATTTGCCTAAATTTACAACCAGGAAGTAGGGCGATCGACCACTTACGCCCTTGATTTTGAGCGCTTCCCGGCAGTGCAGCCGCAGATAGCGCTCCAACGTGCGAAAGCCGATCGTGCCTGTCCAGGGGAAGATGCAGCAGAAGTTGTCTTCCAGAGGCAAAACGCAGTGCTGGTGCAACCCTGAATGGCGGGCCAGCGATCGAGCAAGTTGCAACCGCTCCTGTGCCCCAGCTTGCAGATAAGAGTATTTGGTATCCTCCAGTAACGCCTGTTGCATCCGCTCCAGCACACGGGGATGAATCTCACCACTGCTGCCATGCCAAGTCATTGTCGCTGTGCCTGTAGAAAGCTGCACTCGAACGCGCCGTTGCTTGGGGTTCACCTCTAGAACTTCCCAAGTGCGACCCGCCAGGGAAAGTCGATCGCCGATGCTGGGCTGGGAAACTATACAGCCGATCGTCTGGGTGTCGCTCTGGACGGTATATTCCTCAACGTCAGCAAAGGTGGCGTAGAACTTGAAGCTGTGGACAATTCGTTCGGCGGATAAACCGATGATCAAGCCGTTCTCTGGGGTGCTCTGGAGGTGGTTGAGTTCCAGCAGGTGGCGCAGGAAGTGGCGGAAGTCGTCCTGGGTCAGCGATCGGAACGGCGGTAGCGTCAAGACCTGCTGGGCCAGTGCCGCCGGGGCCAGTTCACCTGATGCCAGCAACACGCTTAGGGTTTGCTGATACAGCAGCGTCAGGGGATACCGTATCGGCTGGATTGGCTCAATCCATTTCTCCTCCAGGTAAAGCTGAATTACGGCGATGCACTGAAGCAGTTGCCAAGGAAGTTGTTCTGGCAGAGTTTCGCCGCCCGTGGGTTGGTCTTCAGCGCAAACGAAGCGCATATCCGCCGGGCTGCCCCGTCGTCCTGATCGCCCCAAACGCTGCAAGAAGCTAGATACTGATCCCGGAGCTTCAAGCTGGATGACGCGATCGAGTTGCCCCAAATCAATTCCCATTTCAAACGTCACAGTGGCGGCGGTGACGGTGGGTGCGCTGCTGTGGCGCATAGCATTCTCGGCCACTTCCCGCAGTTGGGCCGAGACGCTGCCGTGATGAACGTGATAGACATCGGGCGACCCTTTAGCGATCGCAATTTCCCGTAGACAGGCGATCGCCGCCTCCGTTTGACTGCGCCCATTGGCAAAGATCAGGCACTTACGGGACAAACTTTGCTGATATAGGTGCAGATGATAGGAATTGAAGGCGCGATCGCTGGTGTCGCCTTTTGTCCGCCCAACCAGGGAAGTGTAGAAATGCTCCAGCGCCAAATGGATCGTGCGGGACGGAGCAGCAACTTGCGGCGTGATCACGGGCTGGGTCGTGCCCGATCGCAGCCACTCCTCCGCTAGCGAGTAATCTCCTAGGGTGGCCGATAGTCCAATCCGGCGGGGCTGAGCTTGGGTCAGCCGAGCCAGCCGACTGAGTTGACAGAGAATCTGGGCCCCGCGATCGCTGCCGATAAAAGCGTGGATTTCATCAATCACCACAAACCGCAAATCGCCAAACAAGCGGGGTAATTCCTGAGTTTTGTTGATTAGCAAGCTCTCCAGGGACTCCGGCGTGAGTTGCAGAATTCCTTTGGGCTGCTTCAGTAGCTGCTTTTTCTGACTCTGAGCCACATCGCCATGCCATGCCCATACGGGAATATCCGCCTGCTGAAGTAGATCGGTGAGGCGATCGAACTGGTCATTGATCAGCGCCTTAATAGGACTGATGTATAGCGCCCCCACAGTTTGAGGTGGATCTTCGTGCAGCAGCGTTAGTACAGGCAAAAATGCTGCCTCGGTTTTGCCCGAAGCTGTCCCCGCCGCCACCAACAGGTGCGCCTCAGTGTCGAACAAGACACGACAAGCTTCCTCCTGCATCGGTCGCAGCCCCGTCCAGCCGTGGGCATAAAGATATTCTTGAAGAAAGGGCGCAAGGCGAAAATAGGACACAGCTAAAGGCGATCGCGTTGGTTTCTCTCAGGGTAGGCCGTTTGTCGCACACCTGAGAATTCCGCCCAAAACTTGACCGCCTCCAAGCTTGATTGCTTCGAGACATTTCTCTTCCGTACTGCTTTCCCTGTTTGTTTAGAGACGATCGTCCAGAAAAAAAGAAATTGCAGTGGACTTAGCCAGGATAGTGATGCTACAATCGGAAGCCGATGGCGAGCGTAGCCAAGTGGTTAAGGCAGTGGTTTGTGGTACCACCATTCGTGGGTTCAATTCCCATCGTTCGCCCTTGCTTTTCAAAACTCAGATCTAAGCTGTTCCAGCAACCTAGCCCTCTAGGATTGCTTCTTGGAGTCTGGTGTGGCTTAGGATTGCTTCGCTCAGGTTGGCGTTGAGCAGAGTCGCGTTCTGAAGATGTGCCTGACTCAGATCGGCTCCTCGGAGGTTAGCTCTAGTCAGATTGGCGTGGCTCAAGTTCGATCGACCCAGATTGGCTCCGCGCAAATTTGCCCCCCGCAGATCCGCCTGCACCAGATGCGCCTGCACCAGATGTGCCCAACCTAAGTCGGCTCCCAGCAGCAGGGCAGCGCTGAGATCGGCTCGGAACAAGAAAGTATTCCTCAGATGAGCCGAGATCAGGCGAGCTTGTCGAAGGCAGGCGTTAGCGAGATGGGCATGGCCTAGTTCTGCCTGATAGAAATTGGTGAAGGTGAGATTAGCGGACTCCAGGTTGACGGCGATCGCGATTGTCCCGGTCAGATCCGCTCGGCTCAGATCTGCTCGATCAAATAAAGCTGACCGCAGGTTGGCTCGTTGCAGCTCTGCGCCAATCAGGTTCGATCGGCTAAAGTCGGCTTGTCCCAAGTCGGCTCCCGTAAAGTCAGCTCCTAGGCAGAGGGTTTCTGCACCGTTCGCGTGGCTCAAATCGGCGTAGCGCAATCTGGTTTGGCTCAGATCAGCACGATCGAGGTGTGCCCCTGCCAGATTGATGTGGGCTAGATCGAGGTGGCTCAGATCAGCCGCCACCAAGTTCGGCACAACTTCTGCATGGCGCAACCGCCACGGGTTCCACACCGCTGCTCCCTGCTGAACCAGGGCCAGATGCTCTGGATTTGCCATCGGCTTGTGTCCTCGTGCCCTATTCCTTACGATTTAGAGTGGGATGCTCTCGGCCCGCAACGCTGGCCATTGCCTCCACTACTGCTCCCGAAGCCGCAATGATATCCCGCTCGGCTCCTCCCAAATAGAGCCGCCCAAAACTGCCCACCGCCGAAACTTGCAAAATGTTGATCAGCGCCGCTTTTTCGGCTTCGTTGGCGGCCAGGGCTGCGTAAGCCGCCGGCTCCACTTCCATCACGTATAGGGACTGCCCCGCCATGATCATCTGACCGCGTCGGGTACGGTTGATTAGTTGGGCATGGTGGGGATCGATGTTGCGAATAATCTGGCTGGAGAGAACCCGTGGTTTCAAGCAGTCCTGACGACGCACCCCTAGGGCCTGTAGGATTGCTTTGCCAGCCGCCTGGGTTTCTCCCTGATTGCTGGAATGGATCTCTAGCAGACCGTAAAGGCGTTCCACCATCTGAACTCCAGGACGCACCACAGCAGCTTTAAGCGCAACATCTGTGATGCGATTGATCTCAATCCCAGGAGAAATCTCAATCCATAGAGAGGCATCTCCGGGGAGGGGCAGAAACCCTAGCGAGACTGTGCCCATGTATGCAGCGTGTTGGGCTTGAAGCCGATCGATATACACATAGCTGCGGAGGTCAATACCCAAAAGCCTGCTCCGATGCTGGAAAGCTAGATCAGTATACGATTTTGCAGTCAACAGTGACCAGAGCAGTGGGGCATGGGTTGGGTCGATCGCTGCCCTGGGTTAGAGTTAAGCTATTTCTAAGTTGTTTATTTTTGACAAGTTCACTGGCAGTAGAGCATACCCGTGCGAGACAATGCGGGCAGGTTCCAACCAGTCGCACAGCTTCATTGGAGCAATTATGGAACGATCGGTCATCAAGTTTTCCTCAGAGGATTGCGGCATTTGTCACAAGATGTCGTTCTACGATCAAAAGGTCGCGGAAGAACTGGGGCTAGAGTTCATCAGCGTCAAAATGCAGGACACAGCCACTTACCGCAAGTACCGCAAAATCCTGCTGGCCCAGTACCCGGACAAAGCCGAAATGGGTTGGCCCACCTACCTACTGTGCGAATCTCCTGAAGCAGACGACTTCAAGATTCTGGGTGAGGTAAAGGGCGGACACCCGAAGGGGGAGTTCCGCAGTCGGCTACAGGAAGTGTTGGGCATAGAGCAGTAGCCAGGGATCTTGGACTTCTGGTGCCAGCCCGAACCCACCGCCATCCTTTTCGTTTGCGCTCTGTTATTTTTTCGCTTGGCGTTCTATTCTTTTCGCTTGGCGTTCCATCCTTTTCGCTTGCGTTCCCCTGAGCGGTAAAATGAGAGCGGTAAAATGAAGTGCCAAGCATTTTCTTCTAACGGGAAGACCCATGATCTCCAGTAATGATTTTCGATCGGGCGTGAGCATTGAGCTAGACGGCAACGTCTGGAAGGTGACGGAGTTTCTGCACGTCAAACCGGGCAAAGGATCTGCTTTCGTCCGCACGACGCTTAAGAACGTGCAAACGGGCAAAGTGCTGGAGCGGACATTCCGAGCGGGGGAAATGGTTCCCCAGGCCACCCTGGAAAAGAGCGATATGCAGCACACCTACAAGGATGGTGATGACTACGTTTTCATGGACATGGAAACCTACGAGGAGTCTCGCCTGACGGGCGCTCAGATTGGCGATCGGGTGAAGTACCTCAAAGACGGTATGGTGGCCAGCGTGATTCGCTGGGGCGAAAAGGTGATTGGCGTGGACTTGCCCAACTCGGTTGTGCTGGAAGTGATCCAAACTGACCCAGGACTGAAGGGCGACACAGCGACGGGCAGCACAAAACCCGCCACTGTGGAAACGGGCGCAGTTATCATGGTTCCTCTATTCATCTCTACTGGTGAGAAGATCAAGATTGACACTCGCGAAGATACTTATCTAGGTCGCGAGAGTTAATTTCAGCATTACCGAATGAAGCGATCGAAGGGCAGGGCGATCGGCGAGGCAATGACCGCGCCATTGCCCCTAATTTAAGAGGGTTATAAAAACTGTGTCATTGGATTTGAACGAACTCCGCGAACTGCTCACCGCTCTCAACCAGACGGACATTGCGGAACTGACCTTGAAAAGTGAAGCTTTTGAATTGACGGTGCGGCGGAATCTGCGATCGGAGCCAAGACTGGCAGAAGCGACGGTTTCGCCTTCGATCACTGTCCCCACCCCAGAAATTGTCGCCCCGGCTTCGGCTTTAGCGATC
>DATNQR010000178.1:0-3553 GCA_036703905.1 Thermosynechococcaceae cyanobacterium | reverse complement strand
CAGCTGGGCTTCGATCGCGGCTGTCACCTCAGCACAGGAAGCGCCGACAATACCTGTCACCTTCTCTTGCACCCGACCGTCTGGATAAATAATAAACTCTAGTGTTTCCATTGGTTCAACCAGAACTCGAGTACTTTAGAGATATCGCCCTGTGGCTTGAGGCGACAGTTTGCTGATGTCTATGAGTAGCAAAAAACTGCGGTTTCCAACGGGTTCAAGCCATCAAACTGGACTTAGCCCAACGCAATTAACTGAGTCAATTCGAGTCATTGCTTCACCAAAGTTATGAATTGATAGAGTGATGACTCGATTATTTGAACAGTTTCGCTCAACTAAGAGCAGCAAGTCAAGATGAGAAAGACAAGATAATTGCTTTATTAAGACAACTGAGACAACAGCTTTATAAATGTTTATATAAAAATAGTTCGCGGCAATTCGTCTATCGGAAGAGGCATTTAGCTTGAACGGCTCTATCCCATCCCGCCCAAGCGTTAGCTGCTAGTCCGATCGTTGATTCAGCCGTCGCTCCCAGGCTGCGTCCGTTGCTTCAGCTTGCTCAATCTCTTGTTCGATGAGATCACGATCGGTACTGTAGACCAAGTTTTCCTGTCCAATTACCGTTTCGGTGGCAAACTGCTGTGCGTAAGCAATTTTCTCCTGAAGGGTTGCGTCTGCCTGCGCTAAAGTCTCAGCGCGTGCTTGCCGCACCTGGTTGCGCTGAGAAATCTGAGCGTTGCGCCACTGAATCCAAAAGTATCGCCCTAACGGGATCAGCACAAAGCCCAAACCGTAGCCCAACAGCAGCCAGTAGATGGACTGCACAAAGCCAATCAACCCGCCGCTAAATGCCGCACCTTGCAGGAGTTTCCCTAAAGTCAGCGCTCCCACAAGGTTCACGCCGCCCAAAATTGCTGCCAGAATGCGTTGCCCCGATGCTGCCCGACTGAACCGCCAGGGAATTTCTGGGAGATAAGCCGCTACAGGTTTACGCGAAGTTTGGGCTGCCGTGGTCTGCAATTCTGGAAAGTGATAAACGATCGCGCCAGCCGGACTCACCTCTGGCCGCCCATTAAAGCGGGTCAGCACAGGCAGCATATATTCTTCGTATTCCTGAGCGAAACCCTGACCCAAGTTATCCAGGTAAGGTGTGAGTTGCTCGGCGGCAACGGCTCCGCGCTGGTTGCGAATCACAGTGCCGATCGTCTGCCAGCGTTGCGCTTCGCGATCAGCGTTGGGGTTGCCATCGCCAAACAGGAAGGAAAACACCGCCTCCAGGAAGTTCATGGACGATTCTTCTGAGGAGCGCGATCTCCGTGCTCCTGTCGAGCGATCGTCGTAATAGTTAGGAGAAAAAATCCAGAAGAAATCTGGGCCAAGCCAGAACTGCGGAAAGAAAATGCCGCCATCGGAGCCGCGATCGTCATTGTCCTGACTGGAGTTGATGGCGGTGACAAGGAGCACGATTGCCAGAGAAATCAGCAAAATCGAAGCCAGCAGAGCCACGCCGAAGGAAACCCGAATCAGGTAGAACAGAAATTTCCAGACCTTACTCCACCACTCCTGAAGCCGGAGCTGGAAATGCTTGCTGCGGATAATCGATCGAAAGTCCTGCGGAAACGCAAACACGATGTCGCCAGATTCAGCGACTTGGAGATGACCGCCTGCATCGGAGGCAAGGGCCAGAAGTCCCTGCTGCGCTGAGTTCAAATCCAGTCCTGCCTGTGCCGCCACATCGCCCACGGTGACTCGGTAGCCCAGACGCTCGATCGCCTGCATCATCCCAGCTTGCACTATTCCAGAACCGGCAACCATGCCATCACCTGCTTTAGATTTATCTTCAGTCTAATTTCTGACTGAGGGACTGTGGGATGAAGGGACAATCCAGCGCTAAACTAGGAGAGAATTCTGCGCCTTTGCTCCAACCGCCATGCCTAGATCTCAACGCAACGACAACTTCATCGACAAAAGCTTCACTGTCATGGCAGACATTATCTTGAAGATTATGCCTGCTTCTAAAAAGGAAAAAGAAGCCTTTGCCTACTATCGGGATGGGATGTCGGCGCAGGGAGATGGCGAGTATGCCGAAGCCCTAGAGAACTACGAAGAGGCGCTGAAGCTAGAGGAAGATGCCTACGATCGCAGCTACATTCTCTACAACATGGGGCTGATTCACGCCAGCAATGGCGAACACGAGCGGGCCTTGTCTCATTACCATCAGGCGCTTGAACTCAACGCGCGACTGCCCCAGGCCCTCAATAACATTGCTGTCATCTACCACTATCTGGGAGACCAAGCAAAGGAAGCTGGCCAAACCGAGGCGGCAGAGGGCTTATTTGACCAGGCGGCTGAGTATTGGAAGCAGGCAATTCGGGTTGCGCCTAACAATTACATTGAGGCGCAAAACTGGCTCAAGACCACGGGTCGATCGCAGCTTGATGTGTACTTCTAAAGTTCTTAAAACTGAATTCCCTAGTACTCAATTGCTCAGTATTCAATTCCTCAGTACTCAATTCTCCAGTTGATCGCCTTTGTCTTTCTGCTACTCGTTCTCCCGCTGCTTGGCTTCCCTATGATCGATCGTGAACAAGTCCGCAAAGTTGCTCTTTTAGCCCGTCTGGAACTTACTGCCGAAGAAGAAGAGAAATTCACCACTCAACTGAGCGGCATTCTGGATTATTTTGAGCAGTTGAATGAACTGGATGTATCGAACGTACCGCCCACTACACGGGCGATCGAAGTGGTCAATGTAGTGCGATCGGATGTGCTGCACTCTTATCAAGAGCGAGAGGCGATCCTGAATAATGCCCCCGATCGCGATGGCGACTTCTTCAAAGTGCCCCGGATTATCAACGCCTATTAACCTGATTAAAAAGTAGGTTGCTGGGGCGGTCGCGGTTTTAGACGAGGCGCGATCGCCCCAGCAGAACGCTATGCTCCTAGCCAACGGGCCGCGTCTTTGGCGTGGTAGGTGAGGATCAAATCGGCTCCGGCTCGACGGAAGCTAGTCAGGGTTTCCATCACTACCCGTTCTTCGTCGATCCAGCCGTTAAGGGCTGCCGCTTTAACCATTGCGTACTCCCCCGAAACGTTGTAAGCGGCGACGGGCAGATTAGAAGCTTGCTTCACCTGCCAGATGATATCCATGTAGGACAGGGCAGGCTTGACCATCAGCATATCCGCGCCTTCCGCAATGTCGAGGGCGATTTCCTTCAGTGCCTCGCGGGAGTTGCCAGGGTCCATCTGGTAGGTACGCCGATCGCCAAACTGGGGCGCAGACTCCGCCGCATCTCGGAACGGCCCGTAGTAGGCCGAGGCGTATTTAGCCGCGTAGGACAAAATCGGCAAATCCTCAAATCCTGCCCCGTCCAGTCCCTCCCGAATTGCGCGAACAAAGCCATCCATCATGCCAGAGGGCGCAATGATGTCTACACCTGCGTTGGCCTGGGCGATCGCGGTTTTCTTTAGCAGTTCCAGGGTGGGATCATTCAGGACTCGACCGCTCAGGTCGCCTACTTCCAGGTAGCCGCAGTGGCCGTGGGGCGTGTACTCACAG
>DATNQR010000177.1:0-3072 GCA_036703905.1 Thermosynechococcaceae cyanobacterium | reverse complement strand
TGATCTACAACTACGCCAACTCCGCTTACGCCGAACAAAATAGCCTCGCTTGGAGTGCTTCAGTGATTTTGGTGGGGCTGGTTCTGATCGTTAGTCTGCTCTCGCGCTTCGTCACCCGCAAACGTTTGAAATCTCGTTGACCTATGAATTCTGGCAGCCGCAACTTCTTGAACCCTACCTCTTCTGACTCGATCGCCCCTGAACTCCTGACCCCAGCGATCCGGGTGCAGAACTTGGCGTTTTACTATGCCTCCCAGAAGGCAATTGAAAACGTGTCGATCAACATTTACGAAGGACAGGTGACTGCGATTATCGGCCCCTCCGGCTGCGGTAAATCTACTTTCATCAAAGCGCTCAACCGGATTGGTGAGCTGGAGAGTGTGGTGCGAGTCGAGGGCAAGGTGGAGTTTTATGGACAGGACATTTATAGCTCCCAGGTGAACTTGAATCGGCTGCGGCGGCAGGTAGGCATGGTGTTTCAGAAGCCGAACCCGTTCCCCATGAGCATCTACGACAACGTGTCCTACGGCGTGCGCCGCTTCAGCCGTCCCTCCCGCTTGGCGCTGGACGAGATCGTGGAAACCGCATTGCGGGGGGCAGCGCTCTGGGACGAGGTGAAAGATAATCTGGGCAAGTCGGCGATGGGTCTATCTGGTGGGCAGCAACAGCGTCTCTGCATTGCCCGCGCCCTGGCGGTGAAGCCCAAGCTGCTGCTGATGGACGAACCCTGCTCTGCCCTTGACCCGATCGCCACCATGAAGATCGAGGAACTAATCCACTCGCTGCGGCAGGAACTGACGATCGTGATTGTCACCCACAATATGCAGCAGGCTTCCCGCGTCTCCAACTACACAGCCTTCTTCAGCACGGATGAAAGCCGGATCGGGCAGTTGGTAGAGTTCGGTTCCACTCGGCAGATTTTCCTGGCGGCTTCCCATCCCCGCACCCAAGACTACGTAGAAGGTCGGTTCGGCTGAGGAGTTCAGGCAGGATTTTCGTTGACGGGGAAGCGATCGATCAACTGACTGATCCAGAGCGACATTTAATGTGCGAACGTACACTTGGCTCAAATCCACGCCAGGCAGCACTTTCACCTACTGCTAATCGACTTTTGTCAGCCAATTATGAGATCGCTCTCAAAACCAGCTAGTAGGCGCTTCACCTAACCTTTTAGCAGTGACTCTGTGCCATCGATCCAAACTTCAGTCCCAGAAATGTGGCTGGCGGCATCGGAGACGAGAAACAGCACCAGTTGAGCCACCTGATCCGCATTGCCCGGATCGCCATCAGTGAGGGGAATTTTGCCTTCAGGAAACTCAACGGGTTCCTGAATTTTCTCTAGGTCGATCGGCTGAGTGCTGTCGCCAATGTTAGTGGTGATCGCACCTGGACAAATAACGTTGACGCGGATTTTGTGCTTGGCTAGCTCCAGCGCTACCATTTTTGTGAAGGCCACCTGGGCTGCTTTGGAGCAGGAGTAGGCCGTTGCGCCCGTGTTGCTAAAAATGCGAGTTCCGTTGACAGAAGCCGTGATGACGATCGCGCCACCGTTTTGCTTCAGGAAAGGAACCGCACACTTCACAGTGAGAAATGTGCCTTTGAGATTGGTGTCGATGGTTTTGTCCCAATCTTCGACCGTGAGTTCGTCGATCGCGGCCCACACGCCATTGATCCCAGCGTTGGCGAACACAACGTCGATGCGCCCAAATTTTTCTCCAATCTGTCGAAATGCCTGCTCCATTTGGTCAGGCTGAGAAACGTCGGCGATCGTTACAGTGCCTTCTCCGCCCTCCTGATGGATCTGGTCGATCGTTTGCTGGCTCTCATCAGGCGATCGATCGATCGCAGCAATTTTTGCACCTTCCCTGGCCAGCAGCAAAGCGGCGGCTTTGCCAATTCCTGACCCGGCTCCCGTGATGACCGCGACTTTGTTGGTGAGTTGCATAGATGGGAATAAGTAGGCTGAGGATAAGTGAGGAGTGAGACGAATTGACGCTGCCGAGTCAAAACCTCTCTACCCCCAGGTTATCCAAACCTGGTTAAGCCAACGCTATTTTGAAAAGATTTCCAGGCCAGCACATCCGCCAGCAACGTTTGGTAGCCCAACACATTAGGGTGCAGACCATCGTCGCTGAGGTGAGCTTCGCACCAGGCTTCTCCGCGCTGCATCCACTGAGCGAATACATCCAGATAGGGAATTCGACGCTGCTGGCAAGCGAGGCGAGTGACTTCTTTGTAGCGATATTGGTCAGTGTGCCTGTAGTGGAAGCAGTCAAGGAACGGCATTCGGGATTCTGCCACCGGAACCATGCCAACAAACAGCACTGGGCACAGCCCTTGTGCCCGATCGAGCAACTCCCCGATCATTTGCTGAAACTGCTCAAACTCCGTGTAGTTACGCCCATCTGACCGACCCAGCCGAGCCGAGTCATTTACCCCAACCGACAGAATCATCAAGTCGGGCATCCGATTTTTCAGTTCGCCCCGGTAGCGAAATTCCTGCTCCAGTCGTTGCGCCACCTGGGCCACGCCATCTCCCCGCACACCCAGATTGTAGAGTGCATGACCCGGACTCCCCGGCTCCATCCAACTCCGCCGCAAACATTCCACCCAGCCGCCGCCCACTGGATCACCAAAACCGTAGACCAGACTATCGCCCAACGCCACAATTTTTAGGGGCTGGAGGGCAGATTTAGAGAGCGATCGCGGCGAAAGGGCTTGCATGAACCACTCAGGTTAAAAATGGAATTTGTAGGAGGACTCTACCATTCAGGGTCAAACTTTGTAAATCTTGACACTAAACTTGAGCGGGTTTTGATCGATCGAGTCGGGTTGAGTTGGTTGCCGTAGCTATACCCCCTCAAACCCAATGTCCTGGGCTGTAGGCAGACAGCTACGGATCGATCGTAACTTAGTTTAAAGTTGATAGACTGAGGAGTAATGTTTTGATGGAACTTCAGATATGCAAAGGCGAGCCGTTTTCGATAGCACTCAATTGATGCGTCGGTCTGACGAACTGATCTCAGCCGCTTCCAATCGCTACAGAATCACGGTTCAGGTTGCCAATCGGGC
>DATNQR010000176.1:0-3360 GCA_036703905.1 Thermosynechococcaceae cyanobacterium | reverse complement strand
GCGCCAGACGGTATTGACTGCACCGATCGCCTGCGCTACCTCGGTTACTTCATTCAGCAACGGGACGATCGCCTGCTTGTGGGGAATTGTGACGCTGAAGCCCTCTACCCCGATCGCTACAAATCCCCTCAAGGCTAACTCCAGAGCCTCTGCTCGCACTGGGAGAGGTAAGTAGACGTAATCCAGCCCCAGATCGGTGATCGCAGCATTGTGCATCAGGGGCGAAAGGGTATGGGCGATCGGATGACCGATCACGCCCAGCAGTTTAGTTTGACCAGTAATCACGGTGGGGTAGGGGTGGGGTGGGGTGGGGAGTCAGAAACAGCAGACTCAGAAAATTCTTCCAGGGCCCGATCAACGGCTTCGGGTAAGACGGGCGCGGCGGGTTCCGTGGGTTCGGTGGCCTCAGCCTCAGCCACCTGAGTCAGGGTTTCGATCGGGTGAACACGACGAATCGGCAAGTTAGCAATCAAGGCAGTGGAGCGCTGATTGTTTTCCAGGGCGAACTCCATTGCGGCGATGTCTAGTTCCACGTAGCGCGACACTACTTCCAGAATTTCTTTCCGCATGGATTCCAAAACCTCTGGCGGTAGATCTGTACGATCGTGGGCCAGCACCAGCCTCAAGCGATCCTTAACATCGTGACGGCTATTGTCGCTGGGGCGGAAGAGGCGTTCTAGGAGTTCAAACAGCATGGAGCGGCGGGGAGAGGGGAGAAGTGGAGGAAGGCCCTAGTTCACAGGTGGCTCTGATTCACGGGTAGCTCTGGTTCGTAGAATTTAGAGTGAATTTTAGAAAAGCTTTTTGGACAGAGTTTTGCGGAGCTTGCCCAAAAAGCCGCCTTTATTAGGAGTAAGGTCGAGGAATTCAACTTTTTCTCCTTCCAAGCGGCGAGCAATGTTGTCTAGAGCGGTGCCTGCTAGGGAAGGGGCTTCGGCGATCACCAACGGTTCGCCTCGGTTAGTGGAAACAATAACTCGCTCATCGTCGGGAATCACACCAATTAGGGGAACAGCCAGGATTTCCTGCACATCTGCCACCGACATCATGCTGTTGGCCTCCACCATTGCCGGTCGCAGGCGGTTGACGATCAAGTGAATCTTTTTGATGCTGTGGGCTTCCAAGAGTCCGACGACACGATCGGCATCCCGGACAGCAGCAATTTCCGGGGTCGTGACGATCAGAGCTTCGGTGGCGGCGGCGATCGCGTTTTGGAAACCCATCTCGATCCCTGCCGGACAGTCCACCAGAATGTATTGATACACTTTGCCCAGCGCCCCGATCAGTTTCCGCATCTGGTCAGGATTGACTGCATCTTTGGTGCGGTTTTGGGCTGCTGGTAATAGGACAAGGTTCGGCTGCCGTTTGTCCTTCACTAGGGCTTGCTCTAGGCGGCACTGTCCCGCCAGCACATCCACTGCGGTGTAGACAACGCGATTCTCCAGCCCCAGCAGCAAGTCCAAATTCCGCAGCCCAAAGTCGGCATCGATCACTGCCACTTTACGGCCTCGCTTGGCCAGCGCCATACCGAGGTTAGCTGTGGTGGTCGTCTTGCCCACGCCGCCTTTTCCAGATGTGACAACGATTACGCGACTCATGAAGTGCAGAAGGGATAGGTTTAAAGATTGGGCTGAAAGCGTTTACTGATTATTACTGATAGCTCAGGATTCGTAACTCAAAACTTAAAACTTGTGACTTGTCTGCGATTCTCGGCGAAAGTCGATCGCCCTGGCAATGCGGATGTTGCCCTGGCTAATGTAAGCAACTTCGGGATAGTACTGCTCTGGCGGATTTTCTGGCGCTCGGGCCACAAAATCTGCAATCCGCAGCAGGGTTGGCTCCATTTGCAACGCCAGAATCAGGCAGCGATCGTTACCTTTTGCCCCTGCGTGTACTACTCCTCGCAGCCGCCCCCAAACTAAAACGTCTCCTTCGGCAACGATCGAGCTTCCAGGATTCAAGTCCCCCAACACTACCACGGTTCCGTTATGGCGGATTTCCGCTCCTGAGCGGAGCGTCGTTTCCAGATAGAGTGGGTCGGCTAGAGCCTGGGCTGTCTCCGGGTCGGATTGGTTCAGGTGAGCCACAGGCGACTGTTGCTCGACGGAATATCCGGCGGTGGCCGCAGCCACCGCAGTTTGGCGACGGCTGGTGTAGACGCGCTTCAGGTTCAGTTGGGCTGCGGTGAGGGCATCGGCGAGTTCTTGAAGCTGGCGCACATCCAGCAGGCGATCGCGGGCGATCAGATGCACGGTGGTTCCGGGCTGCCAGAATCGCTCGCCTGCTTCCAACCGGGGCTTAAGCTGCTGCCAGATGTCTGACCAAGTGAAGACTGTGGCTGGGTTGGATTCATTAATTTCTCCTTCCGGCGGCAGCAGCAGCAGCAGCCTGCCTCCTTCGCTCTTGAGGCGAAGCTGATCGCGATCGCCCTCTCGGACAAGGGGAACCTCAGGAATCGCGGGAAGGATCGTATCGGAAGTCATGGGCACTGTCAGACAGACTAATCTCTGTGATTGTATTCCAGGCGGCGGTGTTTGGGGCAGTTGTTTCGAGGCGGCGGAGAGAACCTCTGAACTCCTGACCTAACCACACAACCCTAGAGACGATTGTTGTCAACCCAAGCTACGATCGCCCCTGATCTTTCAGTTGCCGCGTTGATGTCTGCTTTGCTCCTGCTCCTGCTGCTGCGCCTGGTGTTTTGGTTCACAACTTTTCCCAATCCAGATGAGGCTTACTACTGGCTGTGGGGGCAACATCCAGCTTTGTCTTACTATGATCATCCGCCGCTGCTGGCGTGGGTGCAGGCAGCATTCACTACCGGATTCGGTCAGTCGTTTTTCATGCTGCGGTTGCCGAATCTGCTGAGTAATGCGGCGCTGTTTTGGACGTACTGGCGCATCAGTCGCTATCTCTACGGCGAAAAGGCACGATCGTCCTTCTGGCTAGTCGTGTTGCTGGTACTGACCTCGCCACTATATTTTCTGTTTTTGGCGCTGGCCTGGCCGGATCATTTGCTAATCACATTCTCCCTAGGGTCAGCGTTCCTGTTCATCACGTTTTTGGATGGGTATCGATCGAATAGTAGAGGCGAAAACTGGCGGCTCTACGGAGCAGCGGTCTTGCTGGGTCTGGCGGGATTGTGCAAATACAATGCGGTGTTCGTGGGCTTGGGTTTTGGGGCAACGATACTGGCGAACAAATCTCTGCGTCCTCTGCTGCGCGATCGACGGCTCTACCTGGCCACGGCGATCGCCCTCAGTGTTCTAGTTCCAATCCTGCTGTGGAACGTCTCCAATGATTTCCAGTCGTTTCGCTACTATGCCGATCGCAGCGTCCGCTCCAGTAGCCTCAGCTTAAATT
>DATNQR010000175.1:0-7009 GCA_036703905.1 Thermosynechococcaceae cyanobacterium | reverse complement strand
CAACAAAGCAGATTACGCCAAGCCCGTTTCTAGCCCAGACAACTCAATCTTTGCCCGGCCGCCGCAAACCCTGATGGGGATTGATGAAAAAGCGGATCTGAAGGCGGCTCAATCTCCCTCGGTTCCTCTGGCTCAGGTGCGGCGGCCCGCCGTGGAGGATATCTAACTATGCCCCAGCTATTGAGACTCCTCCTAATCACTGCGATTGTCTTTCTCTTTTGGGGAACCCCAGTGCAGGCGCAAACCACCGGACTGGAGGAAAAGTTCAAGGTAGGTGCAAGCGGCATCACCAGTCTGGACTTTGGGCAAATCAACCTGTCAGATTTGGGGAAAGTCGTTGCTGGAGGCAGTATTCCCAAAAAGTTTGACGAAGGGGCGAAGTATCCTGTCTCTCGCAGTTGGAAAGCAGGTGATCCGCTCGACCGAGTTCTACGACTGGGAGATGTACCAGAACTTGCACCCCAGCAGTTCTCGATCGAGCAGATTGCTCAACTCGTTGACCAGCCCGTCAACACGCTACGGCTGTCAAACTTCAAGCTACTGCAACAACAATCGCTGAGTGACCTGGTTCAGGCAATTCCCTACCTGGGGAACTTTGCCATTAAAGACGTTAAACCTCTGGCTGTTTTACTCCGGGGAGCGGCTCAAGAAACCGAAACCATTGCATCGCTCCTCAGAAGCCAACCAAAATTGGGAGAACGATCGTTAGGGTCATTGGGGACTGCCCTGGAGAACTACCCGCTCACGGATTTGCCCAACGCGACAGCGACTCCCCTGCGAGCGTTTCACAACTGGCAAGTGCAGTCTTTTGAGGATGTGCCGGGACTGAGCCGGGTTCCCTTAGCCCGGATGCCCCGGCCGCTCCCAGGACAATCCACGATCGTCGCCCGCATCGCGTCAATGGTGGGAACGACCGACCGACCGTTGACGAATACGGTCACAGGCACCATTCAGAAAGGGTTTCGGGTGGCTTGCCCAGACATCTATGATGTGCAGGCGGCGCTCAAAGTCCAGTGCGGCGGGGTAGAACTTGCTGATTCGGTGGAACTAAAAGGACAGAAATCCGCCGATAAAGAATCCACGAAGGGCAAGTTCTGGATTTTAGGGCAAATTCAATCGGTTGCAGGGGGAACTGGGGCACTCCAAAACCTCCCCTCTGAGATCGGGGTCAAACCTGGTTATGAACCGACCGGCCGCCACCCGTTTGGGGGAGCCTTCAAGCAGGTTTTAGAGGAGGTCAACGAGTCCGGGGTAGTCAAATCCTTTCTGGTCTTTCGGGTCTGTTCAGGTAATTCTTGCAGCCCTTACAACCAGTTCAAAGTACCGTTTATCCGGTATCGGTTAAATGACTTGATTGTGCTGGGAGCAGACACGATCGATTCCAACACGATCGATTCCAACACCTCAGAAGGGCCACAGTCCAGTAGCTACCAGACAATCAACTCTGGCCCCTGCGTCGGGGATGTGGTAGCAGGAATTAGCGTCAATACCCTGGCCCAAGCCATTGCTGAGATCCGCGATCACAGCAGCAGTAGCCCAACAGATATTGGGCTATACGCCTGCACAGAAAATAATCAGTGTGGGCGCGGGTTAGGGCAATCCCAGGCTCCCAGCTACAGTCAGCCAGTGCAGGCAGAGATCTCCGCAAAACCAGGCGGTGCAGATTGGCTCAAACAGGTTGCTTCTGGCACTCTGCCCAGCCGGGATGATCTGCTCCGGTTCTATCCACCGGAAACTCAGACTCAGGTTCTCGTAGCGGCTACCAGGTCGCTGCTGGAGTCAGCCCAAAATCAGATCGATCCGACAACACGGGCCGCCTGGACGGGGAATCGCCTGATTGGGCGCGTTGCTGAGATGTGGGCTGGAGGAACCCAAGCGGCGATCGATAGCGCAGCTTCAGTACGGCTGAGTGGTTTGAGCTTGGCTCAGTATGGATTCCAGGCTCAGAAAAACTATCAGGCCCGAGGCGGTAATCCCAATCTCCAATGTGCGGCGGGAGAGTTCGATCGCACCGCTCCAGGGCAAAGAGTTGAGCAAGCAGCGAGACGGCTGAACATTTTCAGCACCGCCGAGGGCCCAGACAACGGCAATCAAGCGGCGGCTTGGGCTGTCCAGCGTGTGCTGACGGAAGCGGGCATCAAGCCACTGGGAGATAGCCCGGACTATATCCCTGCGGTGGAGGCGGCTTTGCAGTCTAGGAGGGGCGCAGCCATTGAGTCAGCCCAAGCTCAGGCAGGAGATATCGCCATTTCTCCTGACCAGTCTCAGATCGGGATTTGTCTCACTCCCGGCTGTACAACAGTGCGATCGAACTCTGCCAGCCGCAAAACCTTTGGATGGGACACCAGCATTGATTTTGACGGTGAGTACAACGGAGCAAGCAAGATTTATCGAATTACGCAGCCCTAGGAGGCGTTATGAAGCAGGTTTTACGTTCGTTGGCATGGATTTCGGTGGGCTGGGTGTTGGTGATGGGACTGGGTTTGTCCCATCCCTCCACGGCCCAAACTCCCCCAGAAGGTCAGAAAAAGGAGGTGAAACAACCCCGTCCAGTCAGTTCCCCCGCCAGTTCAGGCATGGACAATCGAGTAGCTCAAGCAACCATTCGCCATATCAAGAATGCTGGAGGGAAGCGGCAGCCTCAAGTCACCCGCACCAAGATCGTCGGCAACTATGCGATCGCCAACTGGATGCGCGGCGAGTCTGGAGGACAGGCCCTACTCCAGCAAACGAACAACGACTGGAGTGTTCTGCAATCGGGTGGGGGAGCAATGAATCGAGCCGTTTTGACCGGGGCGGGTGTGCCCCCCGATCAGGCAGAGCAGTTGCTCAGGAGGTGAATCGTGACATCTTCTCCTGAGACGAACGAACTTTTGCCCATTGAACCGATGCTGCCAGGGAAACCGCCAGGATTACCTGGAGATGAGATGGCTCCGTTGTGGTTGAGTCGGGGAGTGCATTTCTTCCGAGCGGGGTTAGCGCTGTTTTTGGCGTTAAGTTGCATCTTGGGCTTAAGTGGCTGTGCTGCTTCTAGTGCAACACCCTGGCAACCTGCCACGCAGTTCTTCAGCCAAGAGCAGGTGAAAGTTGTTCTGTCGGAGAACTCTACCCTGCCGGGCAGTCCAGAGCAAATCGATCGCGTCAGGGCGTTACCCCTGCAAAACGTGGTTGCCCTCAACTTCAACACCCAGGAACTCTGTGGGCTGACAGGTTGCCTGTACGCGCTCTATGTCCAGCGTGATAGGGCGAATCCACCGCAGCGCGTGTTCAGTGGCTACCTCAATCCAGGGTTGCCACCAGGGACACCCCTCTTGAAGCAATCTGACCAGACGCTCAACAATCTTCCCTGCCTCACCCTGAACCAGATTCAGGGGGCGAATTTGAAGCAATATTCGCTCTGCTTCGAAGGACAGCAATACGAAGTCAGCAACCAGATCGATGTCGTGGTGAAGGATAAAAAGTAGCAACTTAATACTTTTTAATCTTTGTTCTAACTTTCAAAAACTTTTACCCAAACGCCATGTTGCAGCGTTGTTTTCAATTAACTTGCGGGTTTCTTCTTGCGTTCCTGGTGCTGTTTACAGGGATGCTTCCCTCTTGGGCTGACCCGACTGCTGACCTGTCGAGCATGAGTTTCTCCCAACTGCCCCCGATTACTTCCAATGGGTCAGTGCAGGTAGAGGGGATAGATCGGACTTGGCAGGCAGGTCAAACGCCGGATCAGTTTTTGACGCTGGGAGATATTCAATCCTTGCAGCCGGAGGCGATGTCGATCGACACCATCAGTCAAGCCATAGGGCAACAACTAGCAGCAACAGGCATTGGGAACTTTCAACCCCTGGCCGAGCAGGACGTGAATTCACTGCTTCAGGCGGCTCCAACGCTGGGACAACTGCAAGTCAAAGATGTCCCAGCCCTGGAGAGCTTGTTTGGGGAAAAAGCGGCGGGGGTGGTTGATCCCAAAACCCTGAGTAGTGGAGCGCTGGAGCAGGTAGTCAAGCAGTTTCCCCAGCTAGGGGAGTTGAGATTGAATGCGATTGACATGAATCGCTTTGCCATCAATAGCCTGCCGGGAGTGAGTAACCTGCCAATTGGTCAGCTTCCCAACTGGCAGAACTCCCCTATCAGTGGCGTACCGGGGATGGGACAGGTTCCAATGGGGTCGTTCCCGAACCCGATCAGCGGCAGTGGCTCAACAATGCGGATTGATTTCGTGCATGGGCCGGAGGAAGCAAAACGGCTCAACACGATTTCGGGATCTGACGTTGAGGGATTTCGTGTGCCCTGCAAGATTGGGAAGAAAGACTGTGCCTATATTGAACTAGACGATAAAGAAAATGAGGGGGACGAGGCTCAAAGTGCGCTAGAAGGAGTGCAGTGGATTTCAGGGAAGTATCAGGAAGTTGAAGGGGGTAAAGGGGCCCTCAAGCTTGTTAATGGCGGGAAAGAGCCAACCGGCCGCTTACCCTACGGCGATGTTTTCAAGGTCGTAGTGTGGGAACCCGATGAAAAAACGGATACGGTGACAACGGCTCTGTTTACTCGCTTTTGCCGCGACTCGCAGAACTGTACACCCTACTTTCTTGGCCCCATACCTCATCTGACCTACAAGCGCGACTCGGACATATTTGTGGGGAAAGTGAACTTAGGCTCGGTTCCGAGCAAATCTTCAACCCCTACGGGGGCGAAGAAGGGAGGGCCAATGCCACCACCGAAAACCTACAGTGGCGGTGGACAGGCTTGTTCAGTCGATACGTCTAAATTGGACGGGGCTTCCAAGTCGGTGATTGCGGCTTTAGACCCCAACTCCCAGGAGGGTGCGGCTAAATATGTGCCCCTGATCTTGCAATCCTGCACCAAAGCGGGAATCACCGATACTGACCAACTGGCTTATGTGTTAGCAACCGCAGAATTGGAAAGCGGTTACTTCAAAACGACCTCAGAGTACAGCGAATATATGTACGACGAGTGCGGTTGGGGTGAAGGATTAATTCAGGTGACAAACTGCGACAAAAAGGCAGATGTTCTCAAAAACTTGGGGCAATCTCCTTACGGTGGTTTTAACGACAAGCGGTTGCAGGAACCTCAAATCGCCGCAGATGCTTTGTGTCGGGGACTGAAAGAAGGCTGGTACGGGCAGATGCGACCCATTTCGGACTGTATTGGAGGTGGAAAAAAGGACTATCTGTGCGCTCGACAGCAGGTGAATAGCAATGATAAGTGGCAGCAGATTGGAGCGAATGCAGATGGTATCGCTGCGAGGTTAGCTCAGGGTGATGGTGTGGCAGGAGCTAAAGGGGTCAGTAGTGCTGTTACCTGTCAACCAGGGACGACGGCTGCTGTTCCCTGTCCTCCTGGTCAAACCTGTCCTCTACTCAATCCCTTGCCTCGGATGAGCGATGCAGGCATATACAGCCGCTTCCGGCGTTGTCGGCCTAATCACAACGGGGTGGATATGCAGAGTACGGAATCTCCTGGCAACTATGATGCGGGCATTCCTTCTGGTGGGCCAGTGGTCGCACCAGATGATGGCACGGTAGTTTATGCGGCTAATGATGGCTCCGGTTACGCCAATATCGTCAAAATTTACCACCCCAAGCGTAATATCTCGACCTTTCATGCCCATCTCAATCAGATTAAGGTGAGTCAAGGACAACAGGTGAAACGGGGTGAGCAAATTGCGGTAGAAGGGGGCAACGGCATAAACGGGAATCTATCCTACGGAATCCACTTGCACTTTGAGATTCATCAAGGAGCAGCGACCCCCGGCGATCCCTACGGCGATCAGCTTGACCCAGAAAACTTTGACTACGAAAAGCCTGTCATTCCCAAGCCTGGAAACGATTCTTTTTGTAATCCCTAAATTGAGTAGGAAGGTCTTTGTAATGCGTCGGAAGATGAAGTGGTTACTCCTTGCCAGTGTTTCGTGTCTGTTGGGACTGTTCATTCACCTGGGATGGACGAAGCTCAGTGCTGCGAATATAGATATTCCCAAAGAGTCCGTTGCTTGCCTGCCCCAGCGCCGTCCGATGGTCACGCCGTTGCCTCCCTATACCTACAAGCGAATTGCCTCAGAAACGGTCAATGATCAGACCTACCATTTGATTGAGGTGGGGCAACCCGAAGACCCGAAGTACCCCTGGGAGAGCCTGATCCTAACTAATTCCTCTGGTCAATGTGTCAATTTGATTCCAGAACGACAACGGGTGAGATCGCTGACCAAGTTCATGTCCTACGACACGGCAAAACAACTGGCATTAGCTCGTTACCGCAAGTGGTTGGAGCAACCCGATGGAAAACAACGGATTGAACGGCTAGTCCGCTTACCCCAGCCGCGCCCTGGCGCTCCTGCCGACCTGGATTTAGACCAACCGTTGCTGGCCCCCGAAGACAACTGGGCATTGCGGCAACTGGGGATTGCCATTCCGCCGCAGTATAAGACCGAACCGATTCAGCCTCCCCCCTTGCCGCTTTTGAAGTAACTGTACCGTTCTCTTTATTGTGAGGATCATTAACCATGCGAACAAGAATAAAGTGGTTGATTGCGATCGTTGTTTTAACGTTTGGATTGGGTAGTTGTTTTACTGCTGCGAACCAGCCTCAACTAAGTCAGTCACAACCGATGGGTCAAGCTCCTTCTGCGTCTTCTCCCGCCTCCTCGCCCCTGGCTCAAGCTGCTCTGTCTAATGCCTCAGTAGAGAAGCCCTCATTGTCAAATGCTGCCACCATTTTTGACTCGATGCGACCCCAGTTGCAACAACGCGGGATTCCAACCAAACTTCCCACGTACATTCCAGTGCGAGGACAAACTCAACTCCAGGCGGGTGCAACCCCACCGCCTGTGTATGCCAACCTAACCAAACCAACTTCAGGGCTAGAAGGCTATGACATTGTTTTAGGCTACACCCCAGACTGTGCTGGGGGGAATGCGTGTCGCTTGGGAACAGTGAGCGGTGAACCCAAACCCCAGCAGTCAATCGAGGAGGTATATGCCTCAGTGCGTGATGCC
>DATNQR010000174.1:0-10060 GCA_036703905.1 Thermosynechococcaceae cyanobacterium | reverse complement strand
CTCACTGCAACGGGTGTGGAGTATCCCTACCTGTTGCCGTCGCGCATTCCCAATAGCATCAATATCTAGCAATCTGCGATATCCAGTAGTCTGCGATATATAGTAGTCTGCGATCGTGCCGAGGGATCTAATGCTCAGGGTAGGGTTTTTTCTCGATCGCTCTGCTTAAGCTGAGTCAGTCTGATTGCCCTACTTCTACTGGCAATGACAGCGTTCGCTCAGTACCGATTAACCAGCACCCCTACCAACCAGAAGTTTTATGAGCGATACAACCGTAACCAAGATTGATTCCCACGCCTCACCTCATGGTGAACTAGGGCAAAAGTATCTGGCCTCTGGCAAGGCAGTATCCATGCGGCTTTGGGAGAACGAGGAGCCGAAGGAGCCAAAGCCTGAATCGCAGCGAGAGTATGAAACAGTGGGTTACGTGATTTCTGGTCGGGCAGAACTGCACCTGGAAGGGCAGATGGTGCTGCTGGAGCCAGGAAACTCTTGGGTTGTACCTGCCGGAGCTTCTCACACCTACAGGATTCTGGAGTCTTTCACGGCGGTTGAAGCCACCAGTCCTCCAGCCCAAGTTCACGGGCGCGATGAGGATCGTTGAGGGTCATTTGTCTTCGGCCAAGCGAGTCGTCCAGCTTGCCACATCGATCGCCAACAATTGTCCCAAGTTCAGCAATAATTTCAGGTCGTTGAGTTTGAGTGCCGGAGCGATCGCCTGTTCTTTCTGCCCCAAATAATGCTGGCAATTGGGAATGATCCAAGCGTGAAAGCGCTGGAAGTAAAGTTCTTGCGCTCGTGCGGTCGAAGCGCCCAAGTGCATTTGGTTGCTCAGGCGCATCAGCCGATCAATACGCTCTAGAGCAACCGTCGCCGTGCTGGAGTCAAAGCTGTAGAGCAAGTGCCAGAGCGATCGCAGGATCAAGCGCTCTAGCGTAGCTTTGGCATCTGGAATGTTGAGGGAGCAGTGGAGATGATTGGCTTCGGCAGCGATCGTCTCCAGTTCTGCGAGGTGGTTCGTGTCGCTGGAGTCGTCTTGTTCTAGCGATCGCAAGGCCAGCATCGATCGTTGACTTAGGGCTACCTCTGCGGCCACCTGCAACTCTTGGGGCACACTCAACTCATCCCGATGAAATGCCATGAGAACGCCGTAGTTATCGCGGTAAACCTGGGTGTATAGCTGATCCAGGCGGGTCAGAGTCTCCTGGGACAGCAGACGCATGATGCGATGACGCTCCTCGGCAAACAGATCCTGAAGACCAAAGGACTGATCCCCAAAGTGCTGCTGCATCGTCAGAATCATCTGAGCCGCACTGCCCAGCTTTAGCAAAGTGAACAATTTCTCCTTCAGATCGCTGTAGGTGCGCTTGCCCACGAACGGTTGAATACAACAATGGAAATCCCATCCGCTCAAGTGCAAGACCGCAAAGACTAAATGACTGCTTTCCTGAGTAATTTCAGAAACCAGTTTTAGCTGCCCGACTGCTAGGGTTAGCGATCCCATACGCTGAAGCTGGAAATCTACCTGCCGCGCCCCGTAGCAGTAGACCTGCTGATCCCGGTTGTAGGGTGTGAACAGGGAGCCGATCGCGTAGTGGGCTGCCACTTGCTCTAGGCTGATCTGAGCAGACCTGACCAAGTGATGGAACACCGCCGCACCATGCCCAAAAAACTCCACATTGCTGGGAGCAAGCGCCAGCAAATTCACAAATGCAGTTTCCAAATGAATGCCCGTCACCGCTCCAGCCAACTCCAGGGCACGGGCAGCATAGCGGAGAATCTGAGTTCCTTCCGGGCGAGATAACTCCTCGAAAAACCAGCCGCAACTGGTATACATCAGCAGGGCATGACGCTGCATTTCCAGAAGCCGTAGGGCATCAATCCGTTCGGCCGGCGTGAGTTTATGAGCTTGGTGTCTGGTCAGGAATTCGCTAACGGTTTTGGGGGAACGATCGCCCACTACCTGAACGTACTCATCCCGCGCCCTCCAGGGATCAATCAGCAGCTTGCTTCCTGCCGCTTCGTAAACCTGGATCAACTCGTCCCGCAGCCAGTCGAGGGCCAAACGCAGAGGTTTGCGCCACTCCTGATGCCAGCCGCCTTCCCCCGCGCAGCCGCAGTTGTCTTGCCACCGATCGACCCCATGAGCACAACTCCAAGCGGTGACGGGCTTAAGCTCCACTTCCCAAGTAGGGGGACTGAGGGAAAGGTAATGGGCAAAGTTGGTGACTGTCAAGCCCCGATCGCCAAACTCCTGAGTAAAGGCGTAGGCCAGACATTTCTCTGTGCTGCCCTTATGGTGACCGAAGGTTTCGCCGTCAGTAGCCACGGCAATTAGCTGGGACGGGCGGTGATCCCCACGCACGGCTTGACCGAGCCGCCCTGCCAGATTGTGGGAACTGCTGAGGGCGCTGTCGAAGCCCATGTCGCGGGAGATGGGCCCGTCATAGAAGAAGATATCGATCGAGCCAGACTCTGGATCTCCAGGCTTGAGAAAGCAGCGATAGGGGCGCGTCGGATCGATCTGAGCGCCACCGACTTCGCACCAGTCGTGGGGCTGCTCAGCAGAGGCGATCGGGCGGCAGCGTTCGGCCTGAGAAGGAGCCAAAACAATGAACTTAATCCCCTCAGCAATCAGAGCCGCGATCGTTGGATAATCCACTGCCGTTTCCGCCAGCCACATTCCTTCGGGATCACGTCCAAACCGCGATCGGAAGTCAGCTTTGCCCCAGCGAATCTGGGTAAGTTTGTCTCGCTCGTTAGCCAGGGGCAGAATGATGTGATTGTAGACCTGAGCGATCGCGTTGCCGTGACCATTCAGCCGCTCACAGCTTCTGCGATCGGCTTCCAGGATGCGCTGATAAACTTCAACGTCGTACCGTTCCAGCCAGCTCATCAGCGTGGGGCCAATGTTGAAGCTGAGGTATTCGTAGTTGTTGACGATCCCCAAAACCTCGCCGCGATCGTTCAGCACCCGTGCGAAGGCATTCGGTCGATAGCACTCGTGGTGAATCCGCTCGTTCCAGTTGTGGAACGGTGCAGCGCTGGGCTGGCGCTCGATCGCGTCCAGATAGGGATTCTCGCGGGGCGGCTGATAGAAGTGCCCGTGAACCGTGACGTAGACTCCTTGTGCCGTGGCGATCGACGCTGACTGGAGCGGTGCTAGACCAACTGAAGTTGCAACGGGAGCAGTTGCCTTAGCCCGCCGCGATTGGCGAACGGGACGAGCATCGGAGGTAGAAGTCATAAAGCAAGGTGTAAGAGAACAGGACGAGCCTCAGCCAGCACGGTCTAGATTCCAACCTGAGCGCCAACAGCAGACTCAAGGAAACAAGCCTTCTGCGGCTACGGAGGATAAGTCGGCTCAGGAAGGAGAGGCTGCGTCAAGCAGCTTGAACATCTGGATTAACTTGTACGCTAGGCAACCTAGCAGAGAATACAGGCTCAGAAAATCCAACTCGGTGACTATAAACGTGGGGATCAACTCTCTCTGAAGATGGACTAGAGCTTATTTGAGGGCCTGACACGATCGAGTAGAACTCTTCGCACCATAGCGGATTGAATCTCAGCCTGGAGCAAAATTTAATTGAAAGTTAAGGGATCGCTCCTACTCGTGGTTCTATGAACAGATGTAAAGAAAGTGCAGAGCAAGAGTTGGCGTAAAGTAGGCTTCTGCACAGCTTTCGAGTTCATTTCTCCTGGCTTGTGCCGTCGTTCTTGATGATGCCTCAAGCTTCTAGTTTTTCCTGCAAAAAATTATGTCAATCAAAACCATCGTTTTTATTGGGTTGCTAGTCTTCGTGCCGATCTCGATCGCAGCCCATTTGCTGCACTGGGGAGCTTTGACAGTGTTTATTACGGCGGGACTGGCGATCGTTCCTCTAGCAGCTTGGATGGGCACAGCCACTGAGGAAATTGCAGTAGTGGCGGGGCCATCGCTGGGTGGCTTGCTCAACGCCACTTTCGGCAACGCGACAGAACTAATCATTGCCTTGGCGGCCCTGAATGCTGGTCTCATCGATGTAGTCAAGGCCAGCATCACTGGCTCGATCGTGGGGAACTTGCTGCTGGTGATGGGTTTGTCGATGCTGCTGGGCGGACTGCGCCATAAGGAGCAAGAATTTCAGTCCGTCGTTGCACGGGTCAATGCTTCTTCCATGAACCTGGCGGTGATTGCGTTACTGCTGCCCACGGCGATGAAATACACTTCCGAAGGTATCTCCTCCTACTCAATTCAGGCGCTGTCAGTGGCTACAGCGATCGTGCTGATTGCGGTCTACTGTTTGACGCTGCTGTTCTCCATGCGAACGCACACTTACCTCTACGACGTGGGAGTGGCCCAACAAGAGTTGGAAGAAATTGCTGAAGAAAATTTGGCGGAACCAGAACCCAAGGTCAACGTTAAGCTCTGGGTTGCGGTGCTGCTGGCGGCCACGATCGCCGTTGCGATTGAATCCGAACTGCTGGTGGACTCTCTAGAGGAAGCCACGACTCAATTGGGGTTAACCGAGTTATTTACTGGAGTGATTCTGCTGCCGATCGTCGGCAATGCTGCCGAGCACGCTACCGCAGTCACGGTGGCCATGAAGAACAAGATGGATCTGTCAGTATCGGTCGCCGTAGGTTCCAGCTTGCAGATTGCTCTGTTTGTGGCTCCGGTGCTGGTGATTGCAGGCTGGGTGCTGGGCAAGCCAATGGATCTGGACTTCAACCCGTTTGAACTGGTGGCTGTCGCCGTCTCAGTGCTGATCGCCAACTCAATTAGCTCTGATGGGCGATCGAACTGGCTAGAAGGAACTTTGCTAATCGCTGCCTACGCCGTCCTGAGTCTGGCCTTCTACTTCCATCCGGTTATGACAAGTTAGTGCTGTGGTCGTAGATCTGGAGCCTGGGAGATAAGAAGATTTCTAGTTCTGAATGTGCCCAGTTCTGAATGTACCCGTAGTGCAAGCGTCTCGCTTGCATTACAGACAAGATGCCTGCGCCTAGGTACTTTCTTCTGTAGAAACCGCCTGAGACAGTGTCTGAGCATTGGGGGCTAAAACTTCCGGCAGAGGCTCAATAGTCGTAGGGATTCTTCGGCTCTGGAATGGGCTTGAGGGACTTCGCCTCGATCGTCAATTGCCGCTTGCCTACCAGCGTCTCGGTGATCATTTGTCCTTCAATCTCTAGCCAGCTATCAGGCTTGTAGGCATCGCGGCTTTGGGTCAGCTTGACAGGCAAACTGATTGGGTAAGCATCCGCCGCGCAGCAAGTGATGATAAAGCGAGAAATCAGCAGATATTCTGGGCCCAAATTGGGGGGATGGGTGACAAAACCCTGCACCTTTGCCCTTTGTCCCACGTAGGCATCGGGTTCGGGATACACCGTCAGAACGCGTATCCACTCGATCAGCGATCGCTCTTCCGAACTAGCATTGCCCCGAAACGCCTGGGGCTTCACTCGCGTTGCAGACAGCGTATCGCCCACACCTCGATCGATCGCTGTCTGGCTGGCAAAAGCTCGCGGCGACACCACCAAACCGAGAACGGCGATCGCGATCAGCAGCAAACTACTCACTCCCGGCGGCAGCAGCGTTGTGTGGGGTTCTGCGGCAATCTGGCGCGATCGGCGCAGCAGCACCACTGTTCGCCAAGCCGCCACCAGCAACAGCACCACCGCTGCCGCGATCGTCAGCCCAAAGTAGTTGGGATGGATCAGCAGGTAAAGTTTGTCCGTTGCGGCGTATCTGAGGAACAGAACTCCCCAGGAGGCGATCGCCAGCACATCCAGCCAGGAAGAGATAGACCTAGATCGAGAGCGGGGAGAACGAGCCATAGGAATCCGCAAACTAACTCAAGTAAAGGTTGACAGCGAGCGCACACAGAAAAGTCAATTGCGCCGCCAGAGCAAACAGGTAGAAGATGGCTCTGGGTTTGAAGATGGAGAGCATCAAACCAACGCCCTTCAGATCGATCATCGGCCCGAAAACCAGGAACGCCAGAATCGAACCACTGGTGAACGTAGCAGCAAACGACAGAGCAAAGAAAGCATCCACAGTGGAGCAAATGGAGACGATCGCCCCCAGCAGCAGCATAGCCAGAATCGAAGTTACTGGACTTTGTCCCAGCCCCAAAATCCACTCACGAGGCACAAAGACTTGCAGGCAAGCGGCGATGGCGCTGCCCAACACCAGCACGCTCCCGAGTTCTCGAAACTCCTGCACTGTGTTTTCCAGCAGCAGGTTCAGCTTGGCGGCGATCGGTTTGTCTGCGGTGTTGTAAGCCACCATACTGGCTTGCAGTTCCGACGCGTCCACCCGTTCCGTTTGCGGCCCCCCAGTCCAGAATGTGCCCGATCGAAGCATAGATGGGGTTTCTGAAGAGGCGCTGGGGTTGGGGGAGGGAATGGCGCGGGCTACGCTCGGCTGCAACAGTGGACGCAAGTCTGCCTGAGCGCTGAAGACCCAGCCGATGATTGTGGCGATCGCCAACGAACAGCCGATCCGCAAAAACACAATTTCCGGCTGATCCCGAAACGCCGTCCAGGTGGCCCAAAATACGATCGGATTAATCGTCGGAGCCGCTAGCAAAAAACCGATCGCCACTGGCGAAGGCGCACCCTGCATCAGCAACCGTCGCGCTACTGGCACATTGCCACACTCGCATACCGGAAACAAGAACCCCACGCAGCTACCCACTAGCGCTCCCCAAAAAGGATGCTTGGGTAACAGCTTCACCAACTGCCGCTCGTCCACAAAAAACAGCAGCAACCCAGAAAACAGCACGCCCAACAGCAAAAACGGAACCGCTTCCACCAGAAGGCTCAAAAACAGAGTAAAAGCACTGTTGAGTTGGTTCGTATTCATGGATTCCGGGGAGGGAGCAGGACTCGCCTGGGCGATCGCAGCAGCACAAGCGACAATCTGGCTATTCTAGCTGAAGGATTGCTGAGAACGGCCGCTTGAGCAGCGTTTCGAGCGGGCTTCGGTAGAGGATAACTTGCTTCCGATGTAGGACTCGGTAAAGGACACTCAATGAAAAACTTAATACAAGGCCACCCAGTGAAGGACTTAATGAAGGCGCACCTATGACCATAACCTCAACTTCCCACCGGCTACAGTTCACCTCCGATCTCAACATTTGCCGGATTCTGAACGGGATGTGGCAAGTTTCTGGGGGACATGGCGCGATCGATCCCTCAGCCGCGATCGCTGCTATGTTTCAGTACGTGGATGCAGGGTTTACCACCTGGGATCTAGCTGATCACTACGGGCCAGCCGAGGATTTTGTGGGCGAGTTTCGGCGGCAGCTGAAGGCAAAGCGTGGAGCCGAGGCGCTGACTGGAACTCAAGCCTTTACCAAATGGGTTCCTCGACCGGGCAAAATGACGCGCCAGATCGTCGAAGACAACATCAACATTTCCCTGCGACGAATGGATGTGGAGGCGCTGGATTTACTCCAGTTTCACTGGTGGGAGTACCGCGACCTGGGCTATCTGGAAGCGCTGCGGCACATGGCAGATCTCCAACAGGCAGGCAAAATCAAGCATTTGGCCCTGACCAATTTCGACACAGAACACTTAAAGATTATTTTGGAGAACGGCATCAAAATCGTCTCGAATCAGGTGCAGTTCTCCCTGATCGATCGCCGCCCCGAAGTCCAGATGCTTCCGTTTTGCCAGCAGCACGGCATCCAACTTTTCGCTTACGGCTCCATCGGCGGCGGCTTGCTGTCAGAAAAATATCTGGGGGCGCGGGAACCGGGACGCTACGATCTGCCCACAGCTTCGCTGCGAAAATATCAGCAAATGATCAAAACCTGGGGCGACTGGAGTTTGTTCCAAGAGTTGCTGACGGTGTTGAGCACGATCGCCCAAAAACATAGAGTTAGCATCGCCAATGTGGCCGTGCGCTACGTCCTCGATCGTCCTGCCGTTGCAGGGGTAATTGTCGGGGCACGGTTGGGCGTGGCAGAGCACATCACCGACACTGCCCAAGCATTCGGACTGAACCTGGACGCAGCAGATCTGGCGCAAATTGAAGCAGTGCTGGGGCGATCGCGCAACCTGTTTGAGGTTATTGGCGACTGCGGCGACGAATACCGTCGCTAACTGGAATGGGCTAGCCGATCGCTCAAATCAAACCACTACAATGGTTTCATCACTTCAGCTTCATCCTCCCCGGCAGGCGATATGAGTCAAATCACTGACGATCGAATTCGTTGGACAACCTCAGACCTGGAACTCCTGCCCGATAGCAGCAACCGCTATGAAACCATTGATGGAGATTTGTTCGTGACCAGAGCACCCCACTGGGGACACCAGAAAGCGATTCTGAATACTGCTGCTGAACTCAGAGACTGGTCGCTTAGGACTGGATTGGGCGAGACGGTTCCGACTCCAGGCGTAATTTTTTCCGATGCCGATAATGTGATCCCCGATGTGGTTTGGATTAGCAAGGCGCGGCTAGCGGTGTCGTTGGATGAAGCCGGTCATTTGACCAGTGCGCCGGAATTGATTGTGGAGGTGCTGTCTCCGGGCACAGCCAACGAGCAGCGCGATCGACAAGCCAAGCTCAAGCTCTACGCTTTCAGGGGAGTTCAGGGATACTGGATTTTGGACTGGCAGTTGCAGCAGTTGGAAATCTATCGGCGCCACCAGGCAGTCCTCAAGTTGGCTGCGACTTTGTTTGCGATCGACGAACTGAGTTCCCCGCTACTCCCAGGCTTCGGGTGTTCGGTGTCTCGATTGTTCCTGTAGGGCTGCTGACGGTGAGCAGTGTAGCCTGACTAAAATGAAGCGGAACCCGCAAACTGAGAGTGGAAAATGCAGGACTGGTGGCAAGCAACTTTTCCCAAAGGGCAACAGACGGTGCAGATTGTGGATGCCAACGATCGCCCTGTGAGGATTGCTTACGGAGAGAAAGGCACAGGTCAGCCGCTCTTTTTGGCTCACGGGATTGCCAGTTGGAGCTACTGCTGGCATCGCACGGTAGATGCTCTAGCTGAACACTTCCGCGTCATCTGCTTCGATGCTAAGAATAGTGGATTTTCCGATAAGCCGACGCAGGCAGAGAAGCCCGGACACAAAATTGTCGAGATGGCGCGAGTCATCCAGGCGCTGAGTAGTGAGCCTGCGATCGTGGTGGCTGAATCGTTAGGCGCGTTGATTTCCCTCGGTTTGGTGCAGCAGTTTCCAGCGCTAGTCGATCGCCTAGTACTGATCAACGTGCCAATTTTTCCCAAGCGTCTGCCCAATTGGGGAATGCAACTGCTCTCAGAGGTGCCGATCGACTGGCTAGACTGGATTGACCAAGCTCGGTTGCCCCAGCTTTTGGCTCCGATCGTCCGGCAGGTGGTTTACGGGCTGCGGACAGAGGTGGTCAGCGATCCAGCCCACATCACTCCAGAAAATGTCTACTGGAAAACCTATCCCCACCTGCACTTTCCCCACACCCTGACCAAGCTGGCGGAGGAGTTTCAGTTGTCTGCTCAGGAGATTCGGCAGTTAGAGCAGGGTGAACCCAATCTGATTCAATCCATTCAAGATGACTTGGGCTGCGTGACCTGTCCCACGCTGATTCTGTGGTCAGAGTTCGATCGCTGGTTTCCAGCGAGTGATGGAGAAAGATTGCGCGATCGCTTGCCCCAGGCTCAGTTCAAGCTCATCCCCAACTGCGGACACTATGCGGCAGGCGCACAACCTGAGTTTGTAAACGCTGCAATCCTGGAGTTTCTTCAGGATTGCGATCCGTTCTCTACATCTGGTGAATCCCTGATTTCTTCCTGAAGCTTGACTGATCTCTGAGGGTGAGTCATGATTGTCTATGCGCTAGGGGCTATAGCTCAGTTGGTAGAGCACTTCAATGGCATTGAAGGGGTCAGCGGTTCGAATCCGCTTAGCTCCATTCCCCAAAAGTATACAAAATAAGGGTTTCAGAGTTTTTGAGGTTCTCACTCGCTCTTATCCCTGAAAACCGTCTACTAACATTGGGCTTATCCCTCTTCTGTCGAGAAGCGTTTGCAGTTCAGTCACTTCTTTGCTTTCCAAGTGCCGCCGTAGACGTAAAGCGGGTTCCCCT
>DATNQR010000173.1:0-2166 GCA_036703905.1 Thermosynechococcaceae cyanobacterium | reverse complement strand
CACGCTCTACTGGGTGGCGGCGGACTGGGGCAGTGGCAAGTCAGCGGCGGTGTCGCGCTTCTCGGCCAACTTAGTAGCAACGGTGAGCTATGGTCTGTATACTGGGCTGCGCTGGTTGGGGCTAGGGTTGGCGCGGCAACGGGTATCTCTCAGCGATCGCGCTACCGCAGAACTGACGGGGAACCCCAACGGCTTCATCCGGGCACTGCTGAAAATTGCGATCGGTACCGCCAAAGATGTCCAGGCTCAAGGCAGCACCCGCTACCTGCTAGAAGGCTTCGATTTGCTGACCCCTCTGGGGCATCGCCACGCCACGCCCCTCGGCAGCCTCTATCCCCATACACCGATCGAAGCCGTAGTGCAGTGGGACTGGAACCACCCGCTTCGGTTCTGGCTGTCCCTTAACAGTGCCCACCCGCCGACGGGCGATCGCCTGCAACGGCTGACAGGTTATGCCCGTCAGCTCAAGCTGGATACAGAACTCGACATCAAACCCCAGCCTAGTTCAAAGCGCCCATTGACAGGGCAACAGTGGCGATCGCTCCTGCTACAAGGTGCGCCGTTTTTTGGTCTGGGCTTAGGATTGCTGGTGGCATTTCTCCTAGTCGGGTTGGGCTGGTTGGGAATGCGCTTTCGTGTTGAGGCGATCGCGTGGATGTACGTGGACAATTCCCTACGCTGGGCCCTACCCTGGATTGGCTTCAGCCTAGGAACGCTGGTGCGGATCAACCCGTTCTTCCGAAATCTGCCGAACGCTCCTGGAACTGCCCAACTTCCCGACCTGCTGCAACCTGTTGATCGCCTGCCTGTCACCTTCACCCCCGTCCAGCTAGAGGGCAAGCTCCTCGATCGCCCGGGCCTGGCGGGAGCGCTGGGACAAGATCTGTGGCTGCGAACGGCTACCGGATTAGTGCGGCTGCACTGGGTTTCGCGCTGGGGATCGATCGGCAATCTCTTTCCCCAGCCGAACCGACCCGCCGATCTGGGTAGCCAAACCGTAACTGTAACCGGCTGGTTTCGACGCGGCGCAACGCCCTGGATCGATGTGGACACGATTCGCACAACGGGCAACCGCTTCAGCCGCAGCCATCATCCCGTCTGGTCTACAATTCTGGCAACGATCGCGGCTCTCTGGGGAGTTGCCATCATTTTTCAGGGTAGGTAGTTGTAGCTTGTCTGACCTGTCCGGCTAAGGGAGCTAGAATTTCGACAGTCGGAACCACTGGATCACTAGGCTGCAAGGACTAGAGCTAAATATCTCCCATGACACCAGTTGAATTTCTGTAGTGAGAACTGCCGGAATCGCAGGTGAAAGCTGGAAAAGACTGGTCTGTCATGATAGGCTAGTATGCTCATGATCTGTTCCGGTGCTCAGTCTGCTCCCGATCAATCAGTGACTACTATTCACAGGATTCTCTCAAGACTATGATCAAGCTGCGATTGAAGCGATATGGCAAAAAGCGCGAAGTTAGCTACCGGATTGTGGCGATGAACAGCCGCGATCGTCGGGACGGCCGCCCTCTAGAAGAATTAGGCTTCTACAACCCTAGAACCGACGAAGTACGGCTGAAAACTGAAGCGATCGTCCAGCGCCTCAAGGACGGGGCACAGCCCACTGACACGGTACGCAGCATTTTGCAGAAAGCCAACATCTTTGAGCAGGTCAATGCCTGATTCAGTTGCTCAGGATACACCAGATTACGCCGCTCTTGTGAGGATGCTGGTCGAGCCTTTTCTAGAGCAACCCAGCGCTCTAAAAGTGGACTGCGAAGTTTCCCAGGCAAGAGCGAGGGTTTGGGTGCGATTGGCTTTTGAGAGTGCAGACAAAGGGCGAGTTTTTGGTAGAGGTGGGCGTAACATCCAGGCGATTCGCACAGTGCTGGGGGCAGCGGCCCAAACCGTTGGCCACTCTGCCCACTTGGACATCTACGGCACCCAGTCCAGCGAAGAGGGAGGCGAGTCGGAGACCGCCACTAAGCCCCAGCCGCGCCGTGCATCCGGTGGGGGGAAAGAACCTCCTAAGCTGCGCTCGACCTAGACCTTCAAATTCCGCTAGTCAAAGCGCATGGACTCTGCCAAAGAGCAGGTTCAGGCGCTTCTGCGTTTTTAGCTATGATGGGGAGCAAAGGTGGACTTAGCAATGAGCTAGTAGGGACGATCGTCCCC
>DATNQR010000172.1:0-5097 GCA_036703905.1 Thermosynechococcaceae cyanobacterium | reverse complement strand
CAGTAATACATCCGCACCTTACCTGGCTCCAGGGTTTCAAACAGTTCTTTGCGGCGGCTGAGGGTGTTGTAGACGGTTAGACTCATGGGTTGGTGATCAAAAGTGCTGGCGAAAAGTGGAGTAGATGGAGCAAGGCGGTTCTTAAAATTAAGAGCAGATAAGGGCTGTTCTTGCTGCTTCAGCTTATTCTTCAGCTTATTCTATTGCTAATCACTGACGCAGATATAGATTGCAGAGGGAGTCGAAATGGAATCAAGCAAGGACGTGACGATCGCCCAACAGCTACAAAAGGGTGTGGATTCCTTTCCATTTTGGTATCACCGCATCGAGCTGCCCCACGGCATTGTCACACCAGGATTTAGCCCGATCGATCCAAAGGCTTACGGAGTGCCTGAAGACCTCAGCGGCAAGCGCGTGTTAGATGTGGGAGCTTGGGATGGCTACTGGACATTTGAAGCGCTGAAACGAGGAGCGCGAGAGGTTGTGGCGATCGACAATTTCTCTGACTTCCTGGGAAACTTGGAGCAGAGCGATCGACGTGCCTGGGAAACCTTCGACTTCTGCCGCGATGCTTTGGGCTACAGCGAACCAGCTTGTCAGCGCTTTGAAGCTTCTGTTTATGACGTGAGCGAACTCATATTCGGTCGATTTGACGTAGTGTTCTGCTTTGGCACGCTCTATCATCTGCGGCATCCCCTCCTGGCACTGGATATTCTCTCTGAGGTATGTGACGGAGAAATCTACGTCGAGTCCGCCATCTTAGACGACTACAGTGCTTACCAGGGTGGACTTGGGCACGGCTACTCCGGTAATCAGTTGGTGATGGAGTTTTACCCAGGCAGTGAGTACGGCTCAAATTCCTCAAACTACTGATCGCCCACTCTGGTGTGTCTAGCAAACATGATCGCTTCGGCTGGGTTCTCCCACAACCTCAAGGGCTGGAAGTTGACCGAAGATGTAACTGAATTGAGCTTGTGTCGGGGTTTCGTCAGCGCCAGTAAACCTCCCCGCGCTTCCTAATCCAGCGCTTAGTCAGCTTGACTCGGAATAACAGCAGAAAGCTCACTCTACACAAGTCCTCGCTAGGCTGAAGTTTGACAAAGAGCCTGACCCCTGCTTTGCAGCCGAGTTGCTGCTCACAATCTGGACGTTTGACTGGATATTTGACTGGGTGTTTGACCGGATGTTTGAAGGTTTGCCAAGCTCAAGCACTTGTTCATCTCGGTAAGCTTCATCTCGCTGGGTTTCATCTCGATATGTCTGGAGAGCGGTCTGGATTGACTTGAAGACCGCTACCATGAGGAGAGAGCCTCCAGATACTCAGTGGGGCTTCAAGCAGGCTAAACGCTTCGAGGAATTTGAGTTTTTGCTGTGAAGGGCAAATTGTTGTGCCGATCGCCCTCGATCGAAATACACTGCATTAGTAACACTGTACTGCTTCAGCATACTTCTAGCAACTTTCCCTCCCTTTGCCCTTCGTGAATTCTGCCCATGCTGACCGCATTGAGAATTGAAAACTTTGCCCTAGTGGATCGCCTGGAGTTAGGGTTGAGCGCAGGACTCACAGCGCTGACAGGAGAAACGGGGGCGGGGAAGTCGATCATTTTGGACGCGATCGATGCGGTGCTGGGCGGCAAAGTTACCAGTCGAGCCGTGCGAACGGGTGCAGAGCGGGCAATGATTGAAGCCACTTTTGGCATCGATCTAGAGCTAGAAACTTGGCTGAAGGCGCAGGAAATTGAATTGCTAGAGGAAGGAGCGATTATTTGTTCTCGCGAGATTGTTGCCAGCCAGGGTAGCCGAAACCGCAGCCGCATTAATGGGGTGCTGGTGAACAAACAGCAGATGGAGTTTGTCCGCGATCGCCTAGTCAAACTCACTGCTCAGGGCCAGACGGTGCAAATTGGTCAGCCGCCTCTGCAACGGGCCTGGCTCGACAGCTACGGCGGCGAGAAACTCGTGAAGCAACGCGAAACCGTCGCCACGGTTTTTGCGGCCTATCAACAAGCCCAGCAAGCTCTGGAAAAACGCCGTAAATCTGAGAAAGAACGTCTCCAGCAGCTTGACCTGTTTGACTACCAGCTTCGAGAACTCCGTGCCGCGCATCTCAATGATCCCGATGAACTGGAGCAACTGGAGCAGGAGCGCAACCGCCTGACCCACAGCGTCGAACTCCAGCAACAGAGCTACCAGGTCTACCAAGCGCTGTACCAAAATGATGGCGGAGCCGAAGCCTGTGCCGATCTGCTGGGCAAAGCTGAAGTTTTGCTGCAAGACATGGTGGAGTATGACAACCAAATTCAGCCTGTTTTGGAACTGGTGAACAATGCTTTGGCCCAGGTAGAGCAAGCTAGCCGAGAGATCAATTTCTACGGTGAAAGCATTGAGGCTGATCCCCAGCGTTTGCAGGAAGTCCAAGAGCGAATCGTGGAGCTGAAGCAGGTGTGCCGCAAGTACGGGCCAGATCTGAGCGACGCGATCGCTCTGTTGCAGCGGCTGCAAGCCGAGATGGAAGAACTTACGGGTGGCGGCCAATCCCTAGAAGCACTGGAGCAAGCCGCTCAAGAACGGCAGGCAACTCTGATTCAGGAATGCGCCACTTTGACTCAACTCCGGCAGGTCACAGCCAGGGAGCTAGAAGAACGCCTGATCGCTGAGCTGAAGCCCCTAGCGATGGAGAAAGTTCAATTCCAGGTGAGCATCACGCCCTATCCGCTTTCCGCCAATGGCGCAGATCTGGTGACGTTTGTGTTCAGTCCTAACCCTGGCGAACCTTTGCAGCCCCTCACTGAAATTGCCTCTGGGGGCGAGATGAGCCGTTTTCTGCTGGCTTTGCAAGCTAGCTTCTCCCAGATTGACGCAGTGGGAACCCTGGTATTTGACGAAATTGATGTGGGCGTTTCCGGTCGCGTTACTCAGGCGATCGCCGAGAAACTGCACCACCTCAGCCAACACCATCAGGTTCTCTGCGTTACTCACCAGCCGATCGTCGCTGCCATGGCCGATCAGCATCTACGGGTCAGCAAGCACACGATCGAACTCGCTGCCGCAAATGGCAACGGGCACGTTCTGAACGACAAAAACTCAAATGGCAAGAACGGTAAAAAGCGCCGCACTAAAGCAGAGGGCGACACTGTGTCCCCAGCAGAAACGGAAATCCCTGCCGCTCACACTTCCTCAGAGGTTCGCACGGTTGTTCGTGTTGCCCCGCTTGATGCTGACCAGCGCCGAGAGGAACTAGCCCAACTAGCTGGAGGACAAACTGCCCAGGAGGCGATCGCCTTTGCCGATTCCCTGCTAGCTCAAGCGGCCACGCTGCGGCAGTCCCGTTCCTCTTCCATCTCAAAAACTGTCTCAGAGCCAAAATCCAGGCCCAAAGCCAGTGCCGCTTCCGGTAAAACCAAAACCGCCAGAAAGGCGTAGTAGATTATGTTGACAGTCTGGGTTGGAGTGGGGCACAGCTTGAGACATTGGGTTTGAAAGTCAACATACCCAAACCTTTAGGGAGCGGAGGACAAAGCGGAGCGGAAGAACGCCCCTGACTCGCGCTAATGTGTGAAGACATGCTTGGAACGTTCTGCGACAATTCGTGGCAACGTAGTCCTTGACTAAGAATTAATTTGATAAAACTTGCAGTGAAGCGGGCATTCTACTAAAAGTACCCCTGTGACTGCGCCGCTCTCCAGACTTGGTAGGCACGGGTACACACAAATCGTCTGCTTCATGACACAATCAGCCTAGATTTGAAAATTCCTTGGTATTGATCTCAAACCTCACCTCTACAACTCCCCGATCGGTCTGGACAATCCTTCTATCCCTTCGTCTTCACTCCTCCTCATGAAAGCTTCACCCCCGCACCTACCTAACTCAAATGATGATGACATCATCGATGTAGTGGTGAGTGGAGCAACTCGCCCTACTGGATCGAGCGCTGAAGATCTTGCTGAAGATCTTATTGAGATCCACGACTATCCCTTCACCAATGATGCGAATGGCTCCACGATCGATGTTGTGGCTGTGAATGGAGCCAGACGACGCCAACCTGCCACGCCCTCCAATAACGTCCGAAACGTCAGCAATGGTGCCCTCGTCACCACGGGCAAGAGCTTTTCCTCGCTCCTGGCTCCTCTAACTCAAGATCGCTTCAAGGAAGTGGTTCAAGATGTAGAGCAGCGCTTGCTGATCGTGAACCAGACCCTCTCCATGCTGGATATGCAGGGCTTCGACACGATCCTGGAAGAAATGCTGGGGTCGATCACAGCTAAGACTGGCGAGTTGTTGAATGCCGATCGCACCACTATTTTTCTGCTGGACGAAGAAAGGGGCGATCTGTACACCAACGTGGCTAGAGAAGGCGGCGGAACTGTTGAGATCCGCGTACCGTTGGATAAGGGAATTGCAGGAGAGGTAGCAACGTTCAAAAAAGTTGTCAACATTTCCTACGATTTTTTTGATGATCCCCGATCGGAACAAGCCCAGATTCAATACAAAAAGATGGGCTACCGTTCTTACACAATGCTGGCTTTGCCCTTGCTGACTGAAGAGGGCGACTTGGTGGCGGTTGTGCAACTGATCAACAAGCTCAAGAAAAACGTTGATCCCAATCTCAGCCTCGATCACCGTATTGATCTTCAGGGCTTCACCGAGCAGGACGAGCAGGTATTTAAGGAGTTCGCGCCATCGATTCGGCTGATTCTGGAATCTTCGCGATCGTTCTACCTGGCAACCCAAAAACAACGCGCCACTAATGCACTAATCCAGGCGACCCAATCCCTTAGCAAGAGCAGCCTAGATCTGGAATCTACGCTCAAAAATGTGATGGACGAAGCGAAGAAGCTGATGAAAGCCGATCGCAGCACCCTCTGGCTGGTGGATGAGGAACGAGGACAACTCTGGACAAAGTTTCCCATCAACGGTGTGCCCCAGGAAGTCCGTATTCCCCTTAGTTCCGGCAGTTTTGCGGGTCAGGTTGCCATTACGGGCAACCCATTGCTGATTCCGTTTGATCTGTACGATCATCCCAACTCCCAAACCTCCAAAGAAACTGATGCCAAAACAGGCTACCGAACGTGCAGTTTGCTGTGTATGCCCGTGTTC
>DATNQR010000171.1:0-1902 GCA_036703905.1 Thermosynechococcaceae cyanobacterium | reverse complement strand
TTGCCAACCGCTGACCATCCGGACTGTAGCGCACGCAGCGAATACCGGAAGAATGCCCTTGCAACACATCTAAGCATTTTCCAGTCTCAACATCCCAAATCCGAATCGAGGTATCCTTACTGCCGCTGGCTAAAATTGGATAGCTGGGTGAGAAGTGAACGGAATAAACGTTTTTGGTGTGTCCTTTCAAAACGTGCAAGCAGTCACCCTGTAAATTCCACACTCTTGCGGTTTGATCATCACTACCACTGGCTAACCATTTACGATTAGCGCTAAAGCTTAAAGACCAAATTCGACTTGTATGCCCTGTCGAAATCCACAAACACTGACCACTTTGCACATTCCACAACCGTACCGTCGCATCATTACCGCCACTCGCCAGTGTCGTGCCATCGGGACTAAATGCGACCGCCCAAACCCCACCGCGATGTCCTTCAAATGTTGCAATGAGTTGATGGGATGCAACATTCCACAAATACACAAAACCGTTGATATCGCCCACGGCAAAAACTTGACCATCTGGGCTAATATCAACCGATGTTGGCACCCCCAAGGTCTCTGAAAAAAGGGATGTTGCTAAATCAGAATTTTGAAAATTGACCCCTACCAAATTAATCTGCCGCAGGTCGGCTTGCCGCACTACGAGTTCAGAAAAATCGGAACCCTGCAAATCTACTTTGAGCTGCACCAGCAGATTGATCAAATTCCCGGCCGCATATCCTGCTCCATATTCTGACCGTTGTTGTACTAGAAGTAGCCTTGCTCTATTTTCAACTTCTAACACATTTCGGTAAGACGATAAGAGCGATTCCATTACAGGTTGCAAAATTAATCGCAGCTGCATTTCTCGGATATAGTCTTTCGCCTGTACTCGAATCAATGAATGACTTTGCCATACATCAAGCTGTCGGGTTGTAAATTCTGTACAGAGCTGTTGTATCAACCGTTCTGTGACATATTCCATCACAACGGGTTGCAAGAAAAATAATCCGTCTGTTTTTTCGAGTAGCGACCGCCGGAGCAGTGAATTTACTTGTTGAGGAACGGTTTGCTGTGAGGCTGCACCGATAACGTTTTGACGAATCTCTGCGATCGCAACTGGCTCTCGGTGAATAGCAAACCAGTAGAGAATTTTCTGTTCCTCTACCGATAGGCGATTGAATTGGTGATCGAGCAGATCGCGGATGTCTTCAAAAACAAACGTTCCCTGGTTGAGATAGGCGACCACCTCGGCAATACTGCCATTGAACAGATCTTGTGTAGCGGCGGCTACCAGCTTCAATGCCAAAGGATTGCCGCCATAGTGATTAATTAAGCTTTGCCACTCGGCATCTGACCCTGTAAATGCTCCTTTTTGTCGAAAAATGGCGCGTCCATCATCGGGCGTGAGTCCACCCAGAAGCAGCGATCGCACTACGCTCTGCTCGCCTTCCATCAACGCGATTTCCCGTGGCTTTTCGCGACTGGTCAGCAAGCAACAGCTTTGATGGGGCGTTTCACCTAGCGTTCTTAAAAATTGTCCATAAGCTTCGTAGCCCAATCTCCACTGGCCAACTTGTTCACTATGCAAAAGGGTTTCAGCGTTATCTAAAATCAACAGACACCGCTGCGAGCGAAGATACTGCATCAATGTTGACAACTTTTCATCCAGTGTTGGCGGAATGATGGGATCGTCTCCCTGAAGTGGCATGAGAAATTTTAGCAGGCTGGTCAGAAGTTCATTGAACGAGGGTGCATTAGCCAGCGATCGCCACACCACAATCTCAAACTCAGACTGCATCTGTAGCGCTGCTTTGACGGCGATCGTACTTTTGCCAATCCCGCCAATCCCCAGCAACCCAACCAGGCGACAGCGTTCAGCTACTACCCACTGCCAAAGTTGCGCCAATTCGGTTTCACGAC
>DATNQR010000170.1:0-9732 GCA_036703905.1 Thermosynechococcaceae cyanobacterium | reverse complement strand
GGGCGATGCGGAAGATTTGTGGATTGGGCTTGGCTGCCCCCGCCTCAGTGGAAAGAGTGACAGAGGTGAAGAAGCGCTCTAGATCTAGAGCAGACAGAACAGCGTAGAGGCGGGTGTCGAAGTTAGACAGGATGCCAAGCTGGATTTTCTGTCGTTGCCAGTGCTCTAGAGCTGGAATCACGTCGGGATAGACAAACCAGGAAGCGGCCGTGGCGAAGTGGGCATAGAGTTCTGCGAAAAAGGCTGCAAAGTCTTTGAATTGGTGCAGCACTCCGGCTTGGCGGAAGGTCTGTGTAGCGATCGTCAACCACCAGCCAAACTCTTGAGACTGAAGTTTGGCGAGATCAGTTGCAGGGAAGGCAGGCGATCCCGCCGCCTTGAAGCTGGCATAGAAGGCGAGATCGATCGTTTCTGCTGCTACCGTCACGCCATGCCGGTGGGCGATGTCTCCATAGACCTGACCCACGCTGCCCTGGATGCCGAACAGCGTCCCCACTGCATCCAGAAAAATCACATTAGGCTGGGGATCTGATCCGTCCATTGCTTGCCTCTGCCTCACCTCAAGCGATCTCAGTCGGTAAGATTGCCCCTCGCAAATTTGCCCCTAGCAGGTTCACTTTGCTCAGGTCAGTGTCGCACAAGCTTGTGCCTCGCAGATCCACACCGCTCAGAGTTGCCCCGTTCAGAATCGTTCCGGCCAGCTTGGCCATGGATAGGTTGGCCTCGCTCAAGTTGACTCCAGTGCAATTAGCATTGCTGAGGTCAGCCCCGCGTAGATCAGCGGATTTGAGCTTGGCGTTGCAGAGGCTAGTGCCGTGAAGGGTGGCGCTGTTGAGATCGGCTTCGCTCAAAATTGCCTCGTCTAGGTTGGCTCCAGAAAGGACCGTCCAACTCAGGTTTGCGCCACTCAGGTTGGCCTCTTGCAGATCGCCACTCAACACAGCCTGACAGATGTAAGCGCCCCGCAAGTTTGCGCCCCGCAGGTTCACCCGCAGCAGCTTTGCGCCACACAGGTTTGCGCCCCAGAGATGGGCACTGTGCAGATCAGCTTCGCTGAAGTTTGCGGCTGTCAGGTTAGATTTGTTGAGAATCGCCTGGCTCAGGCAAGCCTTTCGCAGATCGGCCCCAGTCAGGTTTGCTTCCGTCAAGTTTGCCCCTGCCAGGTTGACATCAGACAGGGTTGCGCCTACAAGATTAGCTCCAGTCAGGTCAGCTTCTGCTAGGTTTGCGCCCGACAAGTCAGCTTCTCTCAGGACGATCGCCCGCAGGTTCGCGCCTCTAAGGTCAGCATGGCTCAGGTTAATGCCCTTCAGATTGGCTCTGGTGAGGTTGACTCCCCACAGGCTGACCCGATCGAATAGCCTTTCTCCTGCCGCATATCGCTTCAGGAGTTCACTCGAACGCATGGAATCCGCCTCTTTGTCGCTCTAAATCCGTCATCGAAAACCAGGTGGGAGCCAAGAAAATACCGCAGTTCAAACTAACATGACTCGGCTTGCCAACCGCCTGCTGTGTGCTCTGAGTCTAGTATGCCTGACGCTGCGGTGAATCCCCTGTTTGATGGAGTTTTGGGGACGATCGCAGTCACTTAAAATTGAGGAGGCAGGACTAATAACGGAAGCGGGGCAAAGGTTCCATTTGTGTCTCTCAATCTTCAGTTCTCTGGAACAACTTTAGTTTTCTAGAACAACTGCTCCAGAGAAGTGAGGGCTTTTTGCAACGGGCGAGTAACCCAGTTCAGCCCCACCCGCACTTGATGTTCCAGCGTTGGCATCCGAGACAGGTAGGCCAGTCGCCGCGCCAGGTAGGCCGGGGTTCCCGCTAGCTTCACCCCAGAGGCGGTGAGGGTCGCATTGTCGATGCCCAGAGCAATCATTTCGCCCAAATGCTGGTAGCGGAAGGGCAAAAGAGGACGATCGCTGAGGGAAGCCCAGACGTTCCAGCCTGCATACTCTGCCTGCTGGAAAGCGGATTGGGCAGTGGTGGGGACTTGCTGACCCTCGGCATCTTTGCAGTCTGCCAGATCGCCCAGAGCAAAAACCTCTGGCTGATCCACTGCTTGCAGGGTGGGCGTGACCACTAATTGACCCCGTGGATTTTGCTTGAGAGGCAGAGCGCTGACCACTTCAGAGACGCAAGTGCCCACTGTCCACAGCACCACATCTACAGGAATGGTGTCGGTTGTCCCTTTGTAGGTCAGGGCGATCCCCTCTGCCGTCACTTCCTCAATACTGGTTTCTAGGTCAATCCAAATACCACGATCGGACAGCGCCTGAGTTGCAGTCTCGCGGTTGAAGTCAGGCGAGGTGCGGAGAATTTGATCCGATTGCTCCACGAGGCGAATCCGACCCCGTTCTCCTAACCGATCAGCTAACTTACACGCCAACTCTACACCGACATAACCCGCACCCACGATCGCCACCCGAATCTTGTCAGTAGCCGCTTCTTCCAGGGCGCGTAACTGTTCTTCTAGACGGTAGGCATCGGCGATCGAGCGGAAGGGCAACGCGTGCTCAACAGCACCGGGAACACGATCGAGGGGCGTTTCGCCGCCTAGAGCCAGCACCAGGCGATCGTACTCCAAAGGCGCACCGTCCTGGAGATGCACCTGTCGCGCCTCTAGATCAACGCCTGCCACAACTCCTCGCCGAAAGCGAATTCCTGTACCGGAGAGCAGTTCTGCAAACGGCGGAGCAATCTCCCAGGTCTGGAGTTCTCCAGTCATTAGTTCATATAGCAACGGCACGAAGAGAAAGCGATCGCTGCGATCGACTAGGACGATTTCGGGCGCAGATCCAGCACCCCACGGCAACTGGCTCAAGCGTAGTGCCGTGTAGAGACCACCAAAGCCGCCACCAAGAATGCAAATGCGGGTAGGGTTCTGAGTCATGAATCGAGAGCCTGTAAATCCGGTTCCTTCCAGCATAGAGATTTTGCTTAGGCAATGGCAGAACTACGAGGGACTATCATTGCGATGTTACAAAACTTTACACGGTGTTGCAACTCTTTATTAAGGCAGCGCAGATGGATTAGCTAGGCTTGGTAGACTGAGGGCGTAATCACTGCTGCGGTTCTGTTTGGGCGAGACCCGACCGAATTGTATTCATGGGTTGCGATCGGGTGGCGCGAAGCTTCCCCCTGTTCAACGAGAATCTTAGAAGACGCAAGCAACGACTCATGGTAGATTCCCTTAAGAAACCTGGTTTTGATGAAATTCGTCCCGGCGTCAAAGTTCCTGCGAAGGAAACTATCCTCACGCCCCGGTTCTACACCACGGACTTTGAGGAAATGGCCAAGATGGACATCTCCCCCAACGAGGACGAGTTGCGGGCCATCCTGGAAGAATTTCGTGTGGACTACAACCGCCACCACTTCGTGCGGACAGAGGAATTCGACCAGTCCTGGGATCACATCGATGGCGAAACGCGCCAACTGTTCGTTGAATTTCTAGAGCGCTCCTGCACAGCGGAATTCTCCGGCTTTTTGCTCTACAAGGAACTCAGTCGCAAGCTGAAGGATAAAAGCCCTCTCCTAGCGGAGTGCTTCTCGCTCATGTCCCGCGATGAGGCCCGCCACGCTGGGTTTCTCAACAAGGCGATGTCGGACTTCAACTTGTCCCTGGATCTGGGCTTTTTGACCAAGAGCCGCAGCTACACCTTCTTCAAGCCCAAGTTCATTTTCTACGCTACCTACCTGTCCGAGAAAATCGGCTACTGGCGCTACATCACCATCTTCCGCCACCTGGAAGCTCACCCCGAAGACCGGATCTACCCCATCTTCCGCTTCTTCGATAACTGGTGTCAGGACGAAAATCGCCACGGCGATTTCTTTGATGCGCTCATGCGGGCCCAACCCCAGTTCCTCAACGACTGGCGGGCCAAGCTGTGGTGTCGCTTCTTCCTGCTGTCGGTGTTCGCCACAATGTACCTGAACGACATTCAGCGAGCCGGTTTCTACAAAGCCCTCGGTCTGGATGCGCGGGATTATGACATTCATGTGATCAAGAAGACCAACGAGAGCGCTGCAAAGGTGTTTCCGGTGATCCTGGACGTGGAGAACCCAGAGTTCTACGATCGCCTCGACGTTTGCATCCAGAACAACCAGAAACTCAGCGCGATCGTTAACTCCAACACGCCTAAGTTCCTGCAACTGTTCCAGAAGCTGCCTTACTACCTTTCTAACGGCTGGCAACTGCTGCGCCTATATCTGATGAAGCCGATCGATCGCCAAACCTTCGGTACAGTGCGCTAGATGGTTGCTTATTGAATGAAACGGCTCTACTTTAGGTGGAGCCGATTTTTTTGGCCAGTTTTCTGTAGGTGTGGAAGTACGGGATGGATTTTAGACTGACTACGATCGCAACTTGGCTCTTCAGTACTGCGATGCTCCTCCCCGCTACCGCCCAGGATTCCCTCCCCAATTCCACGATCGACCTCGACCCCCAACTGCTCCAATCCAGTCCGGTGCTGCAACGCTGGCGCGATCGCGTCCCCAATATTCAGGACGAGATCCAGCGCGACCCCAGCTTTCGGACACGGGTGCGCGTAGGCTATTCCCAGTTCCGCTCCAATAAATCTGGTAAATCTGGAGAATCTGGCGGCTGGAACGTGGGTGTCGAAGAAGTGCTGCTGGATCGCTCTGGCTTCACCCTCAGTGCTGACTACCAGGCCACCTTCAACCGCAAACAAGAATCTTGGGGAGCCGACTTACGCTACTACGTGGGGCCGCTGGGCAGTTCAGTCAACCTTGCGCCCGTAGTGGGCTATCGTTATCTGGAAACCGATCGCTATGCCGCTAGGGGAATCAATGTGGGCGCTCGGCTGTTGCTGGTTCCTTCCCGCACGGGCGCAGCAGAAATCTCGCTAACCCAAACCTGGGTGTCTCCCGGCAGCGCTGAGGAAGTGAGTTTAACCGGATTGTCCTTCGGTTATGCAGTCACGCGCAATCTGCGCCTGTCCACTGACATTCAGCGCCAGCGATCGCGCGATCGTCGGGACGATCGGTTTGGCATTGGGTTGGAGTGGATGCTTTAGCGATCGACTGCACCAACTTGGCAATCTCGGAGCCAGAGGCGAACTGCCTGTCCAGTCATACCCTGACTGCTTTCCCTGGGAGGCGACAAAAGCTTTTGATTGACCGTGGGTGCTGATCCCAGTCGTGAATACAGCAGCGCTAGCCGCCAGCCACCTTCAGTTTTTGCCAGAAACAGCCAGTGAAACTGCTGAAACTCTGTCACGCGGTTCTGAGCATACTGCCGCTCCAGAACAGTGAAGAAAACTTGCTGCAAGCTCTGGTCTTGGGGATACTCACTGGAGCCAGTGGGCAAAGGCATAAATTCTGGCTGGCTGGCGACGATCGCAAACCCCGCACCGGGCGATCGGCTCCGCAAGCTGAGGCGATTGATGTACCCTGGCAAGTTCTTCAGCAGAGCGCGGGTGAGAGGTTCCAATTCTTCCGGGCAGACCAATCGGGGTCTAAGCGGTAGGGCAAGGCGTGGAGATTTGGGAGATTGAGCGATCGCCCCAGTGGAACTCAGCCCGATCAGGAGTCCGGCGATCGTCCCGATAACCCACGCGCTCATGCAATTTCCTCGCAGATGCGATCGAACGCTGCTACCGGATCTTCTGCGGCGGTGATCGGCCGACCGATGACTAGATAGTTTGCGCCTGCTTTAAAAGCGTCGGCTGGAGTCAGAGTACGTCGTTGGTCACCTGCCTCGGCCCAGGTGGGGCGCACTCCGGGACAGACGAGCAGGAATTCGTTGCCGCAGGTTTGGCGCAATGGCTCAATTTCTTGAGGTGAACATACCGCTCCTGCCAGGCCGCTTTCCTGAGCCAGTAGCGCCATCTGCAAGGTGTACTCCGGCAGTTCTAGGGGAATTTTTAGCTCGAAGGCAAGGGCACGAGAATTCAAGCTTGTCAGCAGAGTGACAGCGATCAGGTTAGTCGGGGCTGTGTCTGCGACAATCGCCCCTTCCTGAGCAGCAGCTTGGGCAGCTTTGAGGGCAGTTTGTCCGGCGGTGGCGTGAACGGTCAGCAGATCAACGCCATAGCGGGCCGCCGATCGACACGCCCCTGCCATTGTGTTTGGAATATCGTGGAGCTTCAGATCTAGGAAGATTTTTTTCTGCCGTTGCTTCAGTTCTGCCAGGATTCCTGCGCCACTGCCAACGAACAGTTCCAGCCCAACTTTCCAGAAGGCAACCTGGGGCAGACGATCGAGCAGGTCGAGCGCCGCCGCTTCCGAGGAGACATCTAAAGGCACAATGATGCGATCGGTATGACTCATGGCGTTCCTAGTGCTATTTCTTGCCTGTGCAGTAGGTGTTGAACTCATCCACCGTTTTGCTTTCTTGTTGCACCAACGCAGTCACCTTTTGTCCAGAACTGTCCAAAGAAGTACCCGCCTTCTGAAACTCGGCCTGACCTTCGGGCGTGTCCAGCTTTGACTTGCTCATAGTGTCCAGGGTGCTGGTCAGCTTGCCGATCTCCTGGTTGAAGCCTTCGACAGTTTGGACATATTGCTTCTGAAACCCAATTAGGGTTTCGTCCTTCAGCGGCACACCGCTAATCTCTTTGCTCAGCCCATCCATCTCTTTGCCCAATCCCCGTGTGCCATCGGCATACTCTTTCAGGAGCGATTGAATCTTGGGCAGATCTTGCTTTTCGCCTGCTGCCTGCACTTCTTTCTCAAAATCTCTGCCGCCCTGGCTGAATTTTTCCACCGTGGGCTTGACTTTATTAATGGGTGTAGAGAGGCTGTTGCACTGATCTACTTTGCTGGGGCCGCAGGCAGTGAGTCCGGCTGCGATCGCGCTCACCAGCAAAACTTTTGAGGCGATAGTGTAGCGTGGCATAGTTAATAATCCTTCATAAAGTATTAATGGTCAGCCCAATAATCAGCGTCCCGTAGACCCTAGATCACGCGACCCTGCAACTGCCTTCAATTAGAATACCCTTTCGACCGTGGGTACACTCAATCTCCTCGCTGCCCTACCTAGCGCGACCCGCAGTAAGCCTTGAATCTGTCCTCCGTGTCACTTCCTTGCTTCACCAAATCCTTCACCCTTAGATCGGAGCCGTCCAGAGAGTTAGCTGCTTTCTGAAACTCAGCCATACCGATCGGTGTGTCTAGCTGAGAGTTGCCCATAATGTCTAGCGTGCTGGCCAATCTGTCAACTTCGCGGTTTAGTCCAGTCAAAGCTTCAAGATACTGGCTCTTGACTCTAACTAGCGTGGCATCCTGCAAAGGGACCCCACCAATCTCAGTGCTCAACTCAGTCAAGTTTTTACTAAGATCGCGTACGACAGGAGCGTATTCTCTCAGTAAGGACTGAACCTGAACAACGTCTCCCTTCTTGGATGCTGCCTGTACTTTTCTCTCGAAATCTTTGCCGTCTTGGTTCAATTTATCCACCGTCGGCTCAAGTTTCATGAGGGGAGCAGCGAGGCTGTTGCACTGCTCCGCTTTAGTGGCGGCGTGGGCGGGGAGTCCGAGGGCGATCGCGCCCACCACAATCAGCGACCCAACGTAACGAAGTACCATATCGATTTCCCTAAGATCTGAACTGTCTCAGCCTGGTCTAGACTAGCCGCACAAACCGCTTGTTGCCAACGCTGAGAATTCGTCCTTTCAATTCTTCGGCAGCGCTGAAACTAAGGTTTACATCTGAGACGCGATCGCCGTCCAGCTTCACTGCGCCCCCCTGCATTTGCCGCCGCGCATCCGAACTCCCCTTGCACAGCCCACTGGCGCTGACGATATAGAACAGCTTGGCGGGAAACTGTACGCCATCTAGCGAAAACTCTGGCACAGCATCGGCAGCACTGGTATTGCCCTGAACCAGGGCGGCTGCGTCTTGCTGAGCTTGGCTGGCCGCCGCCTCTCCGTGGAATTGACTTACCACCGTTAGGGCCAGGAGTTTCTGGGCCTCGCGGGGAGCTGCTGGCCGTTGGTTCAGGGACAAGTCAGTCAAAAGTTCAAAGTACTGGGGTAAAAGGGCATCAGGAGTTTTCTCCAGCTTGGAGTACATACTGAGCGGATCTTCCAGCAGCCCGACGTAGTTGCCAAGGGACTTGGACATTTTTTGTACGCCGTCCGTCCCCAGTAGAATCGGCAGCAGCAGCCCAAACTGCGGTCGCAGCCCGAAGTGACGCTGTAAGTCTCGCCCCACGGCAATGTTGAACTTTTGATCTGTGCCGCCCAGTTCCACATCGGCTTCTACTGCCACAGAGTCATAGCCCTGCATCAATGGGTAAAGGAACTCGTGCAGAAAGATTGGGTTGCTTTTGGCATAGCGATCGGCAAACCCTTCTTTGGCCAACATTTGCCCCACTGTCATCGTAGCCAGAAGCTCCTGAATTTTGTTTAGGTCTAGTTGCGATAGCCACTCAGAGTTGTAGCGAATTTCTAGCCGTCCAGGAGTGTCGAAGTCCAGAATCGGGCGCACTTGCTTCAGATAATTTTGAGCGTTGGCGACAACCTGTTCCTTGGTCAACTGGCGACGTACTTCAGATTTTCCAGTCGGGTCGCCAATCTGAGCGGTGAAGTCGCCAATAATCAGCACAGCGGTGTGCCCTGCATCCTGGAAGTCCCGCAGTTTGCGAACCGGGATGCTGTGCCCTAGGTGAATTTCTGCCCCCGTCGGATCGATGCCCAGTTTGATCCGCAACGGTCGATCGCTCTCTGCCAAACGCCGCACCAGATTTTCATCGGGATTTGCAGACTCCGGCTGTTGAGGAAAAATCTCGCTGGTTCCGCGATCGAGCCAGAAAGCCGCCTTAGAAGAAATAGATGCTGAGTCGCCTGACAATGCAATCTTCCCCTTGATGATGGGAACTCAAAGAGTTCTTAATGCCAATCCCTATCATAACTACCAGCGTCACCCCTCACAGCACCAAAACTAGGCAGTCCACAGTTAAACGTTTACAGAAAATGATTATCAAAATGGGCAGCACCGCACAATCTCGGCACGAAGGGCAAATCAATATGAACGACAACGACTCGAACAATATCTCTCGGACTGACTGGGCAGCACTTGAGGCGATGACGGATGAGGAGATTAATTACTCTGATGTTCCACGCTGACTGAGGCGTTTTTTGAGAATGCTACGCTCAGAATTCCGGCAGCGCAGGCTGGCAATCTCCTTCGATTAGAGCCAGAAATTGTGAATTGGTTTCGATCGCAAAATTCAGAATACAAGTCCCTAATCAACCAAGTTTTACGTCGATACATCGAGATTAATGGCGATCGAAGCGTCAGTTAACACAGGAAGCCCAACATCACGATCGTCATCCTGCTCAGTCAAATCAGCTTTGTGGGATGGAAGACGATCACGATCAAAATGAGCCGTTGAGTATGACACAAGTATAAGATGCAGATACTGCAACGCAGAAAATCCCCTTAACAAAAGGAATTACTCGTGAGCAAGAGGGTGACTATCTTATTGTGACGGAGCAAATTCAAGCAGAGAGTTAGATCTAAAATGCAGGTATCTTTTGACATCAACCAGCCGCTTTTGAAAAATCTTCTTGAGAGCTACACTGAAAGCTCAAGCCTGCTAATTCCAAAAGTCAGGCAGGATAGAAAGTTAAGCCAAATTGACAGATTTGATAAGAGGTTCAAGATTTCGTGGGGGATGAAAATTGAATTCACTGATAGTTTGCGCATTACCAATGAAGATACGAGAAGTTGTTATGTATTAATGCTTAAGATATCTGACTTGTGGTTTG
>DATNQR010000169.1:0-6603 GCA_036703905.1 Thermosynechococcaceae cyanobacterium | reverse complement strand
TAATTTCTTACCTAAACTCATACTATTTACATTCATTTTTATTTGCCAGGGATGCTTCGCTAAGTTTCATTGAGCCGATCGACTACTCTTTCCATCCAGCAAGCACTTTTCAGAAGGACGGCAACCTGGAGAGAGCGCGGATTCTAGCTTTCAGCTATTCGAGTCGGTGGATAGGACTGATTGAGATTTGTTGCGTTCAGAAGGAGTTACAAAGTATTTGGAGCCTTATAAAAACTTAGCAATTTTTGAAAGCTATGCCCTGCAATGCTTTTAGAAAAATAGAAAGTTTTGAGAAGAGGGAATACTGCCATTAAGTAGCTTCATATTTTGTCGTACATCTCAACTTTACTTAGTGAAACATTGTGAAGCTTTTCGTTATCAAGTGGCTTCAGTTATGGTTATTAATAAATGACCTCAAATATTTAAGTTGAAAAATCGCTTTTGGCTCGCGTAGAAGTGAGTCAAACCAAGAAGTTGAATTCTAAGAAAAGTGAGATGACCGCAGGTGTAGCAGTGGGATTGTGCTACCGTGCTTAAACCTGGAGTGGGGAAAGTCCGGTGCGATCCCGGTACTGTGCCGCAACTGTAATTAGGTCGATCGATTCCACCTTGAGTCAGAACGCCCACTTCAGCGATTTACCTTCGAGTTGTATTGGCTCCCTGCGTTGCATGGGGAAGGAAGGAGAAACGTGGTACGGCTGTCTGCGCCGATCGTCTGCCCTGGTTTGTTTTATGCCGTTCCTGCTCAAGATGGCAGTTTGTTTCGCCTGCGGATTCCTGGCGGAGTGCTAACAAGCCATCAGGCAGGGGCGATCGCGAACTTGGCTACAGAACTAGGGGATGGCGAAGTGCAGGTGACGAATCGGGCGAACCTGCAAATTCGCGCAGTAGGCGCTCAGATTCCTGCGGAAGTGCTGAAGCAGCTACAGAGATTGGGTCTGGCAGGCCCGATCCCGGAAGTTGATCATCTGCGTAACATTATGGCCAGCCCTACGGCAGGCATTGATTCTCAAGCGGTGATGGATACTCGCTTTCTAGTGAGCGAACTGGATCAGTATCTTTCTAGCCACCCAGCCCTGGTAGGACTACCGCCAAAATTCAGCGTGGGATTAGATGGCGGTGAGGCTGTGTCGATCGGCGAGCGTCCCAACGATGTTTGTCTCACGGCAGTCAACCACAACTCTGAAGTTGCCTTTCGCCTCTCCCTCAATATCAGTAAAGGCGGTCAGCGTTTAGACCTGGGCGTGTTGCTGCATCCCCAAGCGGGCAGCGCGATCGTCGCAGCCATCGCTGAGGTCTATCTGCACCATGAGCATCAAATCAGCGATGGGACGGGCAAGAAACCGCGTTTGAGGCAGTTGCTCGAACACTGGAGCGCGGAATGGTATCTAGAGCAAGTAGAAAAGCGGATAGGCTATACGCTGCAACGATCGCCTTGGGGAGGCTGTGTTCGGGACGATCAAGGCTCAGCTTATCTGCATCTGGGCATACATCCGCAACGGCAGAAGGGCTTATCCTATTTGGGCGTTGGTGTTCCGCTCGGGCGCTTGGCGGCCGACCAACTGGAAGGACTGGCTGCTCTGGCAGAACGCTATGGAAATGGAACGCTAAGGTTGACTCCCTGGCAAAATGTTCTGATTCCCAATGTGCTAGATTCGCGAGTTGAATGCCTTCAGTCCGCGATCGCGCTTTTGAATTTATCTACTTTGCCAGCCCATCCTGCCGGGGCGATCGTGGCCTGTTCTGGCTCTGGCTGTAAGGCTTCTGCCACGGACACGCAGGCTCATGCTCGGTTGCTAATCGACTACCTGGAACAACGGGTGAAGCTCGATCGTCCCCTCAACGTTCACCTGAGCGGCTGTCCGAAATCCTGTGCCCAGCACAGTCCCAGCGACATTGCGCTGCTGGGAGTCGATGTGGATCGCTACCACGTCTACGTGGGTACAGGCGACGCAGCCCAACCCTTTGGCCAGCAAATAGGACGATCGGTTCCCCTGACTGAAATTCCTGGGTTGATTGAGCAACTGGTGCAGATCTACCAGCAGAATCGCTTGGCGGAAGAGACTTTCAGAGCCTTTGTCGATCGCAGCGTCCCTCAACTCCACCATTCCTCAACTCCACTCAACTTTATCCGCTACTTGAACTGACCCAACCCTTGAACACTCAGCACTCTAAACTTGAATACGTCCGCGACGGCGACGAGATCTATCGCCGCTCTTTTGCCATGATTCGAGCCGAAGCAAATTTAGTGGCTTTGCCGCCAGATTTGGAAAAAGTAGCGGTGCGCCTGATCCACACCTCCGGCATGACCGATATTGTGGACGATTTGGCAGCTTCACCCGGAGCAGGGACGATCGCGCGATCGGTGCTGGCATCAGGCGCACCGATTCTATGCGATGCCCGCATGGTGGCAGAAGGCATCACTCGCAGTCGTTTGATGGCTGAGAATTCCATCGTTTGTACGCTGCATGATCCCAGCGTTCCAGCGTTGGCGCAACAGTTAAAAACGACTCGATCGGCGGCAGCCCTGGAACTGTGGCGATTGCAGTTGGCTGGCGCAGTGGTGGCGATCGGCAATGCGCCAACTGCCCTGTTCCATTTGCTGGAAATGTTGGATTCAGGAGCACCCAAACCCGCTCTGATTCTGGGGTTTCCGGTGGGATTTGTGGGGGCGGCCGAATCGAAAGCAGCCCTAGCGGCTGACAGTCGCGGCGTACCCTTCATCACTCTGCACGGGCGGCGGGGCGGGAGCGCCATGGCTGCCGCCGCAGTCAACGCATTAGCAACGGAGCGAGAATAATCATGACATCGATCGGTCATCTCTACGGTTTGGGCATTGGGCCGGGCGACCCTGAACTGCTGACTGTGAAGGCACTGCGGCTACTGAAAGCTTGTCCCGTCGTGGCATATCCCATTTCGGATCAGGGCAAAACCCTGGCTCGGTCGATCGTGGCGGACTACCTCAGTCCTGACCAGATCGAAGTGTCAATGTATTTTCCTTTCAAGCTGGAGCAGTCGGCCCAGCCCTACTATGACCAGGCGGCCGAAGTTCTAGCAGGACATCTCAGCGCGGGGCGAGACGTGGCGGTGCTTTGTGAGGGCGATCCGTTTTTCTACGGCTCCTTTATGTACCTCTACACGCGGCTGGTCGATCGCTTTCCCGCTGAGGTAGTTCCGGGGGTGTCATCGATCATGGCGAGTGCAGCAGCGCTGGGGGTGCCCCTCACCTACCGTAATGATGTCTGCATGGTGCTGCCAGCGATTCTGCCGGCGGAGGTTCTCGCCGATCGCCTCGCCGTTGCCGATGCTGCTGTGATCATCAAGCTAGGTAAGCACTTCCCAAAGGTGATGACTGTGCTGAAGCAGTTGGGACTGGACGATCGGGCCCACTACATCGAACGGGCCACCATGCCCAACCAGCGCATTGTGCCGATCCACGAGGTCAATCCCGATACTGTGCCCTACTTCTCGCTGATTTCGATTCCCAGTCAGTGGCAGCCCTAGAGCGCGCTAACCTTAACTTAGAAGCGAGAATTACCATGACAGACGCAAAAAATGTGCTGGGGGAAACGCTGCAAATCTGCTGCACCGCTCCCATGACGGGTTTTTACCGCAATGGCTTGTGCGAAACCGGAGCGCAGGACGTGGGAACTCACGTCGTTTGCGCTCAAGTTACTGAGGCATTTCTGACCTACACCAAATCTCAGGGAAACGACCTGAGTACGCCCACCTCTTACTTTCCTGGCCTCAAGCCTGGAGATCAGTGGTGTCTCTGCGTTTCTCGCTGGAAGCAAGCCCTGGATGATGGAGTTGCGCCGCTTGTAGATCTGGCTGCAACTCACGAGGCGGCGTTGGGTACAGTTCCCCTGGAAGTGTTGCAGCAACACGCGATCGATGAGGATGTTTGAAAGGCGGCGTTGCTGAATGGGCTGAATGACCCTCATCTTGCCCCTTTTCCCGCAGGAGAGCGGAGCTATGAGGGTCGTTCCAATGAATTCATCCCCTAATTCAGTAGTGCCTGAAAAGCGATCGACCGCGAAAAGCTACGAACTGTGACTTGTAACTCTCAAAAATCCCTCTCAATTCCTCCTGGAGAAAGGAATTGAGAGGGATTTTTCACGCTTTGCTACGAGCTGTAAGACTCTCCAGACATTCTTCTAGAGCCAAGATCACGCCACTACCCCATCTCACTCATGGGCATCGTCCCGTGAAACAGGTGAACCCGTCTGCACATCCCGCCCGTAGGGCCACTTCCAGTCCAGAATTCCTGGTGCATCAATGCCGTGTTCGTAGGCGTAGTTGCGGGCTTCAATTTGTCGGTTGCGGAACTTTTCTTTGGCGTGGGCCCCAGCAATGTGCAGCTTGGGAACTCGATCGATTACGTCCATCGCAATGCTGAAGCGATCGATTTGGTTGTTGATCGCCAGTTCTAGCGGCGTGTTGATGTTGCCTTTTTCCTTGTAGCCGCGCACGTGCATATTGTCGTGGTTGTGGCGGCGGTAGGCCAGGCGATGGATCAGCCAGGGGTAGCCGTGGAAGTTGAAAATAATCGGCTTGTCTAGGGTGAACAGGCTGTCGAAGTCACGATCGTTCAGTCCGTGTGGATGTTCAGTGTTGGGTTGCAGCCGGAATAGATCCACCACGTTGATGAAGCGGATCTTGAGGTCAGGGAAATCTTCTCGCAGCAGCGCCACAGCCGCCAGCGCTTCCAGCGTCGGAATATCCCCTGCGCAGGCGATGACCACATCCGGCTCGCTACCTTGATCGTTGCTGGCCCAGTCCCAAATGCCCAAACCTTTCGTGCAGTGGACGATCGCCTCCTCTTTGTTCAAATACTGCAAGTGCAGTTGCTTGTCACACACGATCACATTGACGTAGTTCTTGCTCCGCAGACAGTGATTGGAAACCGACAGCAGCGTGTTCACGTCGGGCGGCAGGTAGATGCGGGTGACGTCGGGACTTTTGTTGACCACCACATCCAGGAAGCCCGGATCTTGGTGGGTAAAGCCATTGTGATCCTGCCGCCACACCGTCGAAGTGATCAGCAAGTTCAGGGAAGAAACATCGGCTCTCCAGGGCACATGATTGCAGATTTCCAGCCATTTACAGTGCTGGTTCACCATTGAATCGATGATGTGGACAAAAGATTCATAAGTGGAGAAGAAGCCGTGCCGCCCCGTGAGCAAATAGCCCTCAAACCAGCCCTCCAGCGTGTGTTCACTCAGCATTTCCATCACCCGACCATCGGGTGAAAGTTCACCGCCATCCGCATCTTCCGGCAGAAATTCCGTAATCCAGAACTTCTTACTAACTTCGTAAATCGCCGTCAGTTTGTTGGAAGTGTTCTCGTCTGGCCCGAAGACGCGGAAGTTGTCTGGGTTCCGCTTCATCACATCCCGCAGAAACACGCCGAGGGGTCGAGTGTTTTCCACCTCCAGCTTTCCGGGTTCCGGCACATCCACAGCATAATCGCGGAAATCCGGCAGGCGCAAATCTTTCCGCAACAGGCCGCCGTTGCCGTGGGGATTGGCGCTGATGCGGCGGCTTCCAGTCGGGGCTAGATCCCGCAGTTCGGGAATCAGGCGACCGTTCTGATCAAACAGTTCCTCCGGCTTGTAGCTGCGGAGCCACTGTTCCAGGACTTGAAAATGGGCTGCATTCTTGGGAACGTCCGCCATCGGAACCTGGTGGGCCCGCCACGATCCCTCGACTTTGTGCCCGTCCAGTTCACTGGGCCCTGTCCAGCCTTTGGGAGTCCGAAACACAATCATCGGGTAGCGAGGCCGCAGGGGACGATCGCTCGATCGAGCTTCCTGCTGAAATTGGTGAATGTCTGCTACGGCGCGATCGAGGGTGGCCGCAAATGCCTGGTGCATCGACTCGCAATCCGACCCCTCCACAAAGTAAGGCGTGTAGCCATAGCCCTTGAATAGATTCTCCAGTTCTTCGTGGCTAACGCGAGACAGCACCGTGGGGTTGTTAATCTTGTAGCCGTTCAGGTGCAAGATCGGCAGCACCACGCCATCCCGCGCTGGATTGAGGAACTTGTTGGAGTGCCAGGCGGTGGCCAACGGGCCTGTCTCCGATTCGCCATCGCCCACCAAGCAAACGACGATCGTGTTGGGATTGTCGAACGCCGCCCCCGTCGCGTGGGATAGGCTATAGCCCAGTTCGCCGCCCTCATGGATGGAACCCGGAGTTTCGGGAGTGCAATGGCTGCCAACTCCGCCAGGAAAGGAGAACTGCTTGAAGAATTTTTTCAGTCCTTCCTCGTCTTGGGTGCGATCGGGATAAACTTCGGTGTAGGTTTCCTCCAGATAGCACGGGCCGAGGTAGCCTGGAGCGCCGTGACCCGGCCCCACGACGTAGACCACATCCAGATCTTGCTGCTTGATCACCCGATTCAAATGCGTGTAGATGAAGCTGATCCCCGGACTGGAACCCCAATGGCCCAGCAGACGGTTTTTGATGTGTTCCGGCTTCAGCGCTTCCTTCAGTAGGGGATTGTCCCGCAGGTAGATCATGCCCACGGCCAGGTAGTTGGCGGCTGACCAGAAGGCGTGCATTTTGCGAAGTTCTTCGGGACTCAGGGGCGATCCGCTG
>DATNQR010000168.1:0-7220 GCA_036703905.1 Thermosynechococcaceae cyanobacterium | reverse complement strand
CACGACGATTTTTGTTCGCAATAGACATTTTGAATTTCGCTTATGCTAGACATCTGTAATTATGATAACAGAGTTGCGGTCAAACGGTAGCTTAAGATACTGAATTTTACAATTCGTCCCAGTTTATGAAGCTCACTTTTTGAAGTTGACTTGATTAAGATTTTTTATCAGTCTCTACCTTGTGGATGAGACCGACGCTGCAAACTTCTCCTGGCGGCAGAGGTATGTCCTATCGTTCCGCTGTCACAATGATCACGAAAGGCTGGATTTAACTAAAACTATTTCAGCGCAGGGGCATCACTGCATTTAATATCAAAATTTGGAAACGAACGATGCAAACACCTCAAGTTGATGGGGTTGGAGCAGTAGAGCCGTCCAACCAACCCATTGCCACTTATTTAGGAAGGCAGATTTTTTTGAAGCGTGTGGTTGTTGAGAATGTTGATCGGGGTGTTTGGATTCACTGGAGCCATCCCCAAGATCAATCCAGTACCGTGCGGTTAAAATATGGTCACTTTGTAGCTCCCGGTCAGTCCCTAGAGACAGCCCTGTTGTCGGTGTACCAGACGATCGAAGCCAGCATTGAGCTAGAGCTAGTCAACACTGCTCTGGATCACGAACTGATTGAGCCACTTGCCCAACGAGGGTTGTCCCCTACCTCTGCTAAACCGTGGCTGCATCTGGCATCCTGACCCTGCTGAGTGATTTTGGCTTGAGCGATGTCTATGTGGGCGTGATGAAGGGAGCGATCGCTCAGGTCAATCCCTGTCTCACCGTCATTGATCTAACTCATCAGGTTCCGCCGCAGGGCATTGCGACGGCTCGGTTTGCCTTGATGTCTGCCTATCCTTATTTTCCGAGCGGGACAGTACACACGGCGATCGTTGATCCAGGGGTGGGCGGAAGTCGAAGGGCGATCGCGGTGGCGCTAGGCCGTGATTTGGACAACCCATCTGGTTTTCTGGTTGCGCCAGATAATGGTCTGGTGAGCGGTGTTCTTAGCCAAAACCCAGTTCTGGCAGTTGTAGAACTTACTAGCCGTCGATATTGGCGCACTGCTGCGCCTAGCTCTACGTTTCACGGTCGAGATATTTTTGCGACCGTGGGCGCTCACTTAGCTAGTGGTGTTGCACTGGCGGAACTGGGAGAGGAAATTGATCCTCTCTCCATAGTGCAGTTGCCGCTACCGAACTGTCAGGTTGAGCAGACAGGAGACTGTACGAAAATCACAGGCTTTATCCAGGCGATCGACCACTTTGGAAACTTGATCACCAACATTCCAGGTTCGGCAGTTATCAGCAAACGCTGGGTCGCTAGGATTAATCACGCGGAGTTGACCACTGGGCATACTTACAGCGGCTGTCCTTTCGGCTTCCCACTGGCGCTGGTGGGCAGTCACGGATTTGTAGAAATTGCGGTGAACGGGGGCAACGCTCAGACCAGACTTCTTCTAGACTGGGGAGAGGCGGTGGAAGTGGTTGTTGGAGCATCGGGTCATGAATTTGGTTGAACCTACTCGATATCAAGGACAGTTTGGCGACTTCACGATCGAGGATCACGATCGTCGCGAAGTCGTGATCTATAGAGCAGGATTGGCGATAGCTGCCGCTTGTTTTGCGATCGCCACAGGTCTTGTTTTCTGGCGAGGCACACCTGCTTTGCCCTGGATCAGCCTGCTCTACACAGTCTTCTGCTTGGCATTGGGAGTAAGCCTGTGGATGATCCACATCTACATGAAGCCATTGCATCGGACATTGCAGGCATTCTGGGCGATCGGCTTTCTGTCGTCTGCTACGATCGCTCACTTCAGCCCTGAACCTTTTGCCCTCACGGTTTATACTCACCCAGCTACAATTTTGGGTGTGGGCTTCACCTTCGCGGCTCTGACAGGGATATTTTTTAAGGAAGCCTTTTGCTTCGATCGTCTGGAAACCAAAATCCTCACGCCTTTGGTTCCAGTACTGCTGCTGGGGCATCTGGTCGGCTGGCTACCGCTCCCGCTTGAGCAAACTTTGTTGGCAACCTGGGCTATTTTCTTCGTTGTTTTCGCGGCCCGAAAAGTGATCCAACCGATTCCGCCTGACATTGGCGACAAGAGCGTATTTGAGCACCTCAAGCGATCAGCCAAGTAGTCTTGATGAGGCCCTGAACCGCATGGCTCCAAACGTGGGACGGCAAAAGCAACTCAACCATCTCAGCACCAGCGACAGGCATATCACCTCTGGCGAGATTTTGAAACTGGATTTGACGATCACGGCAACAGCAGATTCTGCCCCAGAAAGCCCGTCTTAGAACTCCACAACGCCGAGATTATTGACAGTTATCCCTCGTGCAGAGAAATGCTGATTGGGAGTCCATCGCCACACCTAAGCTACATACTGCCAGCGCTGAATCGATCGCTTTATAGAACAAGTCCACGAAGTTTACTCAAGCATAAGTTTCCTCAAGGAGTAAGAAACGTCTCGATAATTTCAGGGAAGTAAATAAGGGACAAGTACAGCGTTGCAGCCTTTATTTCAAAGTGACAATACAAGGGTGGAAGCCTGCAAAAGCTTGACCGCAATTGCTCTTCTTACCATTGCAGTTTTCAACTGATTGGCCACTAGAAGTTACCTGTATTCACAAAAGTCCTTAATCTGTGATTAAACTCCCTATAATTTGGTATGGGTTCCTGTGTTTTCTAGTTCTGAATTTGGGTCTAGTTCTTGAATTTAACCACCTTGCCTACGGCTCTCAGTTCCCCAAAGTTTCAAGCCACTTCAACTAGACTAGACAACGGTCTAACGTTGATCCATCAGCAAACGCCAGCCACTACAGTCTCAGCTGTAGATGTTTGGGTCAAGGCAGGGGCGCTTGTCGAGCCGGAGGAGTGGTCTGGCATGGCGCATTTCCTGGAACACATGATCTTCAAGGGCACAGCGCAAATGCCGCCAGGAGCTTTCGATTGGGCGATCGAAAGCTGCGGCGGAATCACCAACGCCGCCACCAGCCATGACTATGCCCACTACTTCGTCACCTCTGCTACCCAACATCTGGAAGCCACCCTGCCCCATTTAGCAGAACTGCTGCTGCGGGCCGCTATTCCTGAGGCTGAATTTGGGCGGGAGCGAGATGTGGTGCTGGAGGAAATCAATCAATCTTTTGACAATCCCGACTGGATCGCCTTTCAGTCCTTGAGCGAACAGGTCTACCCACACCACGCCTACGGCCGACCGATTTTGGGAACTGCCGATCATTTGCTTCAGTTGACTCCAGAGGCAATGCGCCGCTTTCACCAGACCCATTATCAGCCGGAAAACATGACTGTAGTTCTGGTGGGGGATGTACCCCAAGCGCAGGCGATCGAGCTGGTCGGCCGCACCTTTCAAGGGTTTCTTACCTGCCCTGGCTGCCCGCAACCTGAACGAACACCAGCCCCAGCGATCGTGGAAATGCGTCGCCAGGAGATTGCTCTGCCTCGGATGGAGCAGGCTCGGCTGCTAATGGCGTGGGTAGGCCCAGGGCTGGACGAGCCGCTCTCCACCCTGGAGGAACAGTTGCAGGCGGCCTATGGGTTGGATGTGCTGTCTGTGGTGCTGGCAGAGGGGCGCACATCGCGGCTGGTGCGGGAGTTGCGAGAAGAGCGGAACCTGGTGCAGGCGGTGAGCAGTGGTTTCTCGTTGCAGAAAGAGGCGGGGCTGTTCACCATCAGCGCCTGGCTGGAGCCGGAGAACCTGGAACGGGTGGAAGCCATTATTTGCGATCGCCTCTCGGAGCTGTCCAATACGCCGATCTCTTCAGCAGAACTTGATCGCTGCAAGCGGCTATTGAACAATGATCATGCTTTTTCCACCGAAACCCCTAGCCAGCTTGCCGGACTTTACGGCTACTACGGCACGATCGCCCAAGCAGAAATCGCCACCACCTATCCTCAGCGTATTCAGTCCTTGCAAGGGGAAGATCTTCAGCAGTTAGCCCAACGCTACCTCTCGCCCTACCGCTACGCTGCTACGATCGTCAGACCGGAGTAACGGGAAAAATGGGTAATATGCCCCACTGCTCCGCCGCTTCAGAATTTTTCATCCTCATATTTCTCATCCTCATAAGGACGATTTCGTGAATTTTAGCCAGTCTTCTTCTCAGACCGTTTCGCCCATTCACCGGACAGTCTTAAACAACGGAATTGTGGTTTTGGTCAAAGAAAATCCCGTAGCCGACATCGTCTCCGCTCGGCTGTTTGTGCGGGCGGGTAGTCGGTGGGAGCAATCGCACCAGGCAGGACTGTCCCATCTGGTTTCTGCGGTGCTGACCAAAGGCACTGCCCAGAGTTCTTCCTTGGAGATTGCCGAGCGGGTGGAGTCGGTGGGAGCTAGCTTGGGTACAGATTCCACAACCGATTACTTCCTGTTGAGCCTGAAAACAGTTTCGTCAGACTTTGCAGCAATTCTGAACCTGGCAGGAGAACTGCTGCGATCGCCCACCTTTCCAGAGCAAGAACTGGAATTGGAGCGTCGCCTCACCCTGCAAGCAATTCGATCGCAGCAAGAGCAACCCTTCACGATCGCCTTTGACCAACTGCGGCGGAAAATGTACGGGCAGCATCCCTATGCCCTGTCAGGGTTGGGAACTGAAGAAGCCGTGGCCCAGTTGACCCAGCATGACTTGGCTCACTACCACCGCACTCACTTTCGTCCCGATAATCTAATCGTTAGTCTGTCAGGTCGAATTGATCTCGATCGAGCTATTGATCTGGTCACGGAGGCTCTGGGGGATTGGCAATCTCCCGCTACTCCTCTGCCCACGCTCGATCTATCCCCTGTCCTGCCCCATCCTGCCTCGATCTTCACGCCCCAAGAGACTCAGCAGTCGATCGTCATGCTGGGCTACCTAACTCCGGCGGTTCACCCATCTCTTGCTCCTGAGACTGCGATCGCTGACTATGCCGCCCTGAAACTGCTGAATAGCTACCTCGGCAACGGTCTCTCCAGTCGGCTATTTGTGGAGCTGCGGGAGAAGCGAGGCTTGGCCTACGAAGTTTCCGCGTTCTACCCAACCCGCCTGGAAACAGCTCAGTTTGTGGTTTACATGGGCACGGCTCCAGACAACACTCGCATCGCCTTAGAGGGACTGCAAGCCGAAGTTGATCGGCTCTCTGCTCTGCCCTTGGAGCTAGAGGAACTGCAAGGGGCAAAGAACAAGCTATTGGGACAGTATGCGCTGGGCAAGCAGACCAACGCCCAGATTGCCCAGGCTTACGGATGGTACGAAACTTTGAACCTGGGCATTGGGTTCGATGGGGAGTTCCAGCAGCAAGTTGCCTCTCTCACAGCCGACCAGCTTCAGCAGGCAGCGCAGCGCTATCTGACTCAGCCCTATGTGTCGGTGGTTGGCCCAAGCAGCGCGATCGAGTTACTCACTTCCCCTGACTAACTTTCCTTCCCTCGCTGCCCCTCACTCATTTCCATCCCCGTCTGACCCAACCTCCGAAATTTCCGTGTCCTGATTCGGGAAGCTTTCGGTCAAATTGAGAGGTTGGTGATCTCGTAGGGGACAAAAGGTTGTGTGGGCTACGATCGATCAGGTGAAGAGCCTTGGTCAAGAAATTGTCAACCGCCAGTAAAAAAAGATTGTGTGAAGCTGACGGAATTACCGAAGTGTCTGAATGGGTAGAGGGGTTAGGCTTGGTTACTGTTAGAGAAGACCTTTAGGAGGCTTCTGGTTATACCCTGTCACCCCGGAAGGTTTAAGCAATGTATCGTGATCTTAACCCTGGCGATCAATGGGAACCAACCGCTACTCCTGGCGTAGCCCTCGAAAATTTTGCTTCCAGCCCTCTAGAGCTAGAGCGGGGAACCCTGACTGGTCTTGACCATTCCTCCGATCGAGTAGCTTTAACCACAGAACAGGCAGAAGCGCTCCAAGAACACGGTCACGAACTTCAGAGGGCGGGTCGTTTTCAAGCCGCCTTTGAAGCCTTTCAGCACGCCTACATCCTCTATCAGCAAAATCAAGATGAGTCAGGGCAAGCAACAACCCTAGCTTGTCTGGGACTAGCCTACTACCATCTGTCAAACTATGGAGCTGCGATCGCGCACTGCCAGCAGGCTCTGGTTCTGGCGCAACGGTTGTCGCAGCTTCGCACCGCTGCTCGAGTTTTGGATACTTTAGGCAACGCCTACCGCCATCAGAAAGATTTGGACAAGGCGATCTCCTACCAGCAGCAGAGTGTAGCGATTTTTCGGCAGCTGGGCGATCGGGTTGGAGAAATGGCTACTCTCAACAACATTGGACTGGCTTACAAAGCTTTAGGCAACCACCAATCCGCTATTGCCTATGAGCGGCAGAGCCTCAAGATCGCTCAGGAACTTCAGGATCGGCAAGTGGAGGAGCAGATCCTCAAAAACCTGGGGAATGCTTGCTATGCGCTGGGGGAATACGTCCAAGCGATCGACTACTATCGCCAGCGCCTAGGGTTGACGCGCCAGGCTAGGGATCACCGCGCCGAAGGTCAAACGCTTCGCAATCTTGGCAATGCCTACTATGCCATCGGAGATTACGAGGGAGCGATCGAGTGCAGCCAGCAACGGCTATCGAGCGCTCAAGCCTTGCAGGATTACCGCAGCCAGGAGCAGGCTCTTAGCAGCATGGCCGTGGCTCACGAGGCAGTCGGAAATTTCGCGGCAGCGATCGACTGTTATCAGCAACGTTTGAAACTAGCGCGGCAGCTCCAGGATTCCCGCCTTGAGCAGCAGATCTTGGGCAGTCTTCGAGTGGCCTACTACGCCATCGGAGATTACGCCAAAGCGATCGAGTGTGCTCCAGAGCGGCAGGCAAATCTACAGACCAGGTAGAAACCTGCTTGATTTTCCTGCTACCCTGCTTTCTATTTCCCTACTGTTCAAATCTCCGGTTCAATTCCGGCGGCCCGAAGCTGGGCCGCCAATCGATCAGCCCGTTGGCGTTCCTGCTGGACGCGTTGGCGTTCCCGCTCAATTTGCTCTGTACCCCACAGCAGCAGAGAACCCTGCTGATCCCACCAGCGCAACCAGAAACCCGTGCGATTCTCGCGGCTGCCCTGCCACACCCCCAGAAACAAATTCATTTCAGGAATCCAGTAGCGCTGCTTTTCGTCAGGAGGCTGCAAGCGATAGCCAGCTTCGCTCAGGCGGTATAGCTCCAATGTGCCGCTCGTCGGCTCAAAGATGGCATAGTGAGGAACTTTCAGCACCCGCTCGTAGAAG
>DATNQR010000167.1:0-2183 GCA_036703905.1 Thermosynechococcaceae cyanobacterium | reverse complement strand
GCTACAGCCAATGACGATCGCCCTTTAAGCCACTTCTACCTGACTGGACGCGATCGCGTAGCCTGCTCGAAACATCATACCCTGTGCTATTTAGGGACAGTTAAGGGTTTCGCGGGTCTCTCTGCCAGTCGTGGGGTTCGTACCCTTCGCCAGCTTACACAACAACGTCAGAGCATCCTGCCGCACTTCTACATCTGTGAAGTCTGCCCCATCGATCGTTGCTCCTTCAAACTTGGCGTTGAAGGCAAACGCCCCTTCTAAAATGGCATGGGTCAAATTGGCGTTGGTGAGGCGCGCCGCATCCAGGGTGGTGTTTCTGAGGTCTGCGGCTTCCAGGTTTGCCCCCTCCAGATTGCCGCCAAAAAAGCTGACTCCTCGCAAATCTGCATGGCTGAAGTTCGCTTCCCGCATGTTGGCCTTTGTAAAGCTGGCATCGGTTAGCACTTTGCCAGAGAAATCTGCTCCCACTAAAAACTCTCGGTTGTAGTCTTCGGCCAGGGCTGGCCCTGCGACTCCCAGTAGCCCAATGCTGCTAACCACAATGCCCATCAGAAAGCTAAGCGTCCACGTTCTAAGCAGATTTTGTAGCTCTGCAATCCGGCACTGACTCCAAATATTAAGACTGATGAACCGTGTGCTACTCATTGCATATCCTGATGCTGCCGATGGGAGTGATGCAGGAGATCTGTAGGAGCGCGATAGAGGCGCAATATCCAGCATTCTTCACTCGATCGCCTACTGGAGATCCCCACCTCTGATCCTACCTGAATCTGTCTCACGCCCGCCCCGAACGTTGCCATAGCTGTAGCCAGACAGCTTCACGCCGTCCTAACCTACTGAGGCTATGGCTATGGGAATCGCCAGACCCACAGTGGGTTTCAGTCGATCGTCCACTCCAAATCCCCGGCATCTCAAGATGCCAGGGATTTATCAAGCCAGCCTCTAAACCTCTGATGTGGCTGGCGTGGGTGCAGCCTGCGGCTGGAACATGAACACCGAGTAAACCACATCGCGGCGGATATCGGTCATCATCTCCAGGAACAGTTCGTAGCCCTCGCTCTTGTACTCAATCAACGGGTCTTTCTGACCATAGCCACGCAGACCCACCGATTCCCGCAGAGCGTCCATTTGTTGCAGGTGTTCGCGCCAGAGGGTGTCGATGCGTTGCAGGATAAAGAACCGCTCTGCCTGCCGCATCAGTCCGGGTTGAATCTGGTCGATCTGTGCCTCCTTGAGGTCGTAGGCAATGCGAACTTGCTCGTGCAGGAAGGCTTTGATTTCGCTGATTGTCATGTCCTGAAGCTGATCTGGCTCCAGATCAGCTAGAAGACTGACAAATTCCTTCACCTTGCTGGACAAGCTTTGCAGATCCCACTCCTCTGGGGGCAAGTCGGGGTTGAGTTTAGCTTCCACGATGTCGTCCATCGTCATTTCAGCGTACTTGACCACCTGCTCCTTCAGATCTTGTCCCTCTAGCACCCGCCGACGCTCGGCGTAGATGGCGCGACGCTGGTTGTTCATCACCTCGTCATACTCAAACACCTGCTTACGGATGTCGTAGTAGTAGGTTTCGACCTTTTTCTGAGCGCCTTCGAGCGATCGGGTTAGCATTCCCGATTCGATCGGCATATCTTCCTCGACCTTGAAGGCATTCATTAGACTGGCGACTCGATCGCCGCCAAAGATCCGTAGCAGGTTGTCTTGCAGGCTAAGGAAGAACTTGGTGGAGCCGGGGTCGCCTTGCCGAGCCGCCCGACCGCGAAGCTGGTTATCGATCCGGCGCGACTCGTGGCGCTCCGTGCCGATAACGTGCAAGCCGCCCAGTTGCACCACTTCATCGTGTTCTTGGCTGGTGAATGCTTCGTATTCGTGCTTGATCAGGTTGTAAACTTCCCGCAAGCGCTGAATCACCAAATCTTCGGTAGGGGCTTTCTCGGCAGCGACCGCGATCCGATCTTCGGCTTCCAGTTCCGGCAGCGATCGCTCCCCATACTCCCGCACTGCAAAGTCCACAGCTTCCTTCAGCTTCTTCTCAGCTTCCTTCGAGAGTTGCGTCGGATAAATCTGTGGCGAGGCTTTCCAGCTTTTCACCTTCTTGCCGGGAACGAAACCCTGACCGCCGCCGCGACTAGGATTGGCTCCAGGAACCTCAGTGACGCTGAACTCATCCTCTTCGGGTTGGA
>DATNQR010000166.1:0-1506 GCA_036703905.1 Thermosynechococcaceae cyanobacterium | reverse complement strand
GCTGCCAGAATGATCACGCCCTTCGTTTGAGCAAAGCCATCCATCAAGCCCAGCAGTTGTGCCACCAGCCGCTTTTCGACTTCGCCTTCCACTTTGCTGCGATCGGGTGCAAGGCTGTCAATTTCATCAATAAAGACAATGCAGGGAGCCGCTTTTGTTGCTTTCTCAAAAATGCCGCGTAGGCGTGCCTCTGCTTCCCCGTAGTATTTGCCCATCACTTCAGGACCGACGATCGCAATGTAGTTCACGCCTAACTCTTGCGCCAAGCCTCGCGCTGTAAGCGTTTTCCCTGTTCCTGGCGGACCGACCAACAGCACACCACGCGGCGGTTCTAGCCCCAGCTTTGCCAACAGATCGGGACGCTTCAGCGGAATCTCCACCAGTTCCCGCAGTTCTTTCAGCACCTCGGACAGTCCACCCACATCGTTGAGCGGAGCCGATGTTGCACCATTACTGGCATCACGATCGCTGGGAGGCGGCGTCACAATGACATCTGGTGCAACTGTAGCGTCCCCTGCTTCCCCTGCATTCGATCGCATTCGACTCACCCCAATACCACTGGGAATATTGCCTTGCCGGGGAATACTGCTCATGCTGCGGGCGTTAACCTGAATGTTGGTTTTCAGTTCGCCCTTTTCTGCCTTCTCTTCCAGGACTTTTGCTAACTCAAGCAGTTGCTCAAAGCCTTTAAATAAATCGCTCATCAATCCTCGTTTCTGCCGTGTGCAGGATAGCCGCTAGCTCGAAATGGGTAGTCTGTGGATAGCGCCAGTAGTGCCGATGTCGTCACAGCAATGACGCTGACCCAGTATTCCCAAAACCATGAATCAGTTCGACTCTCTCCATCTGGCAATGTTTAGCGGTAAAGGTGGGGTGGGTAAAACAACCCTTGCCTGTGGCTTTGCACGACGGTGGGCACAGCAATTTCCCCACGAATCCATCTTGTTGCTCTCTACCGATCCGGCGCATTCTCTGGGCGATGTGCTGCAAATGACGGTAACGGATGCACCCCAAACCGCAGCAGATTTGCCGAATCTCAAGGTGCGATCGCTCGATGCAGAAACCCTCCTACAAGCGTTTAAGAGCGATTACGGCAATGTGTTGGAGCTACTGGTCGAACGGGGTAGCTTTGTCGAAAACGAAGACCTGACACCCGTTTGGGATCTGAGTTGGCCCGGATTGGATGAGCTGATGGGCATTTTGGAAATCCAGCGACTGTTGCGTGAACACGAAGCCGATCGTGTTGTGGTCGATATGGCTCCTAGCGGACACACGCTCAATTTATTCGGCTTAATGGACTTTCTGGATGAGTTTATGAGCGCCCTCGAACTCTTTCAAGAAAAGCACCGTGTCATTAGCCAATCTTTTACCGGACGCTACACCGCCGATCATGCTGATGCCTTTTTGCAAGACATGAAAGCAGACCTTGTGGGTGGACGGCAGCTACTTCAGAATCAGAACACTACTGCTTGTTTAGTGGTGGCGATCGCCGAACCGATGAGCCTT
>DATNQR010000165.1:0-5268 GCA_036703905.1 Thermosynechococcaceae cyanobacterium | reverse complement strand
GATCCCAGCCCAGCAGATGCAGCAACCCGTGGGCCGCCAACCAAGCTAACTCAATTTCCAGCGTGTGTCCCTGACTGTCCGCTTGCTGCTGGGCAGTGTCTAGAGAAATCGCAATATCCCCCAGGTAGAGTGGCAGAGATTCGGTTTCGTCTGGGTAGGGATACTCCGCCTCTAGGGCTGCGAAAGCCAGTACGTCCGTTGGCTTATCTTGCTGGCGATACTGAGCGTTGAGGGACTGGATTTCCCGATCGTCCGTCAGCCGCAGACTCAACTCGTAGGAGTTGATCGGGGATAGCTGCGGCTGGAGCGCCTCAAGCCACTGCTGAAACCACACTTCCCAGGTTTCTGGCGCTATCGAAACCAAACTGGCGGAGCGATCGCTTAGCTCATCTTCCTCACCATCCTGGACGCAGACTTCAACGTTCATTTGTTTCCCGGCGATCGTCGTGGCTCAGATCCTAATTTCTCATAAAGTAACTCCTCACAAACCAGTTGGACGAGTTTTGCGGCGGCTCCGGGTTCCCCCCGTACCGATCGCAGATCTGCCTGCATCTGCTGGAGCTTTTCGGGATGGGAAAGGAAGTCCAGGACACGATCGGCGACCTGCTGCGGCTGGAGCCGGCCGACCAGTTCCGGCACAATTTCGCGCCCCGCCCAGATGTTTGGCCAGGCCAGCAGCCCCAATCGCCGTAGGGCAAACCAGTTGATCAGCGTGGCAACGCCTGAACCGACTCCGGGCAGGTTGGCCAACAGTCCGGGCAAGCCATCCCACGATCGCATCGCGTCTAGCTGTTGGGTGGGCAACAGCACCAGCATGGGAACCGCCAGCGACCCCAGTTCGGCAGTGTTGGCCCCAACGATCGTCAGGCACAGGCGACACTGAGACAGCAGATCGTAGGCGGGAAATTCCGTGTGCAGTTCCACAGACAAACCAGAGGGCGTTTTGAGGTGCGATCGATCTGGAGCAAGTTCCGCCTCGCCCCAACCGAGCTGCTGAATTGTGGAATTTTGCTGGCGGTCGGCAAAACGGGCCAGTTCCGTCAACTCCAAAGCAGGCGCAACGGGTAGGGCAAAGTGCAGATCTGGCCGAGCGGCTTGCAGGTGTTCGGCGATCGCCAGCATCAAGGGCAAGCCCAAATTCAGCTTGGAGGGCTTGGAGCCAGGGAGGAGTCCAATCAAGGTGTTCGACTGGGGTTGAGCCTGCACGCTGTGCTTGCCGACTTCTGCAATTAAATCCCCCACCACTGTCAGCTTGTGGGTATACGCAGCTGGGGCTCGATCGATTATCCCTGGCTGCATCACACCGAAGCGATCGATCCACCGATGCCAGCGTGCTTCCCACTCGGCATAGACCACAGTGCGATAGCCTAGCCGCTTCCCGATCACTACCGGAAAAAACTGATCCCCGCCCAAAAATAAGACCACGCCGCGATCGTGCCAGTCCCAGTTCTCCTCAGTTTTGCCCCAAAGCAAGAACGGGAAAAAATGCTCGGCTGCCTGAACGCGATCGACTTCAGGATAGCGCCGCGCCACTGCTGCTTCCTGACCGTTGGCATTGGAACAGGGCGACAGCACCACCGAGATTCTGACTTGGCTGGGTTCCCCCAGTCGATCGCGCAGTTCCCGCACTACTGGCTTCACCCACGTTGCCAACTCCCCCGGCCCATTGGACAAAATCAGGATATCAACTGCTTCCATGTGTCCCTCGCTGCGAACCTGCACAGCCTGCAAACCTGCACAGCCTGCAATACGCTCTACAGTTTTGAATACTAACTAAAGCCAAGTTCGATGGATACAGCTTTACGGATTGTCTCCCAGTAAATATCCTCTAAAACACCTTGTCTATTCTGAATTCTCCGAGCGTCTACAGCCCTCAGTTGACTTAGGTTGATGTGTCGATCGCCCTTCAGTCCATTCTGCAAAGTTGGCGTGACATTCACAACAAATGGATAAGTCTTAGTTCCAGGCAGTAAAGGAGCAACGATCGTCGTTGCGCCATTTTGATTGCCGATATCATTTTGTAGAATCAAACAAGGTCGTTTTTATCAATCTCACTGCCAACAGCAGGTTGTAGATCGACCCGCCAAATCTCTCCTCGCTTGCAAGTCAAAGTCCCTTTAGGCATTGAGACCGTTGTCCATCACAACATCCCAAACCGCGAGTTCTTTTTGAGAATCTGGATCATTCGTCTGCTCTGTATAAGCGTCTGTGAGTTCCTTGAGCAAAACTCTCTACTTCTCTTTCCAGAGAATGTCGTTGATGAAGCTGCTGCGATCACTTGACAATTGGTCTATGAAGTCTAGAATTTCGTCGTCTAAAGTAATGTTGACTTTCTTACTCATAATTGAATCCACCTAGGGCTGCTGAGTAGATTTGTAACGTTCTACTAAACCATCCTCCGCATATGTAGGAATAAAGAATTGTTCAGAAATATTCTCAAATCTTGAAAATATCCTCTGACGAACTCTTGAAAATAAATCTGCTCCATAGGAAGTTCGTTCTAAACTTGGAGAAAATTCAACTTGAGGAGTAGTCCTTATTAAGGGTTGACAGTCTTCTAGTTGAGCAAATGTTGCAGGTTTCACGGGAACGAAGCTCGGTTGAATAATGACACTTGAGTCTAGATCGTGCTTCTCAAGGGCTCGTTTAAACAGAGGTATAATAACCTCTGCGTAAAGTGAGTCGTACTTCTCAAAACCACATGTATCTTCAACTTGTACAATTATGTCAGGCATAAGATCTAACCCCACATAAACTTTTCGGAAGGCGAGAAAAACTTCGAGAGCAATTAAGGCGGCTTGTACCACATCCACTTGATTGGCAAGAAAGGGAACTCGTGAGAACGCTGTTTTAGAAAATGTAAGCGGTTCATCTAGATATCGATCATGGAAAATCTCATTTCGGAAAGCCATGAATTCGTTGAGGCGTTGGGTAATGCCAGTACGATGGAATACCGACAAATCTTCTCCGAGCAGATTCAAAATACCATCCAGCCTTTGTTTGAGACTTTTCCCTCGATACTCATTGAAACCTTGTCCTGCTAAAGTACAACCAATTTTGAGAATTGCATTAATGTAAGCTTCTATAGTAATGAACCAAAATCCAATTGCGACAACTGTTGTGCTACCTGAGTTTATTTGAATTTGTGATTGTTCTAGTTGTTCGAGACTCTGACATGAATAGTAAAAAGCTTTGATAGAGTAATCATGAAAGGTTAGTGGGATCTGCACACCTGGAAAACGTGGAATGAAAACACAAATTTGTCCAGGAGTTTCATCTCTAAGATCTTCTAGTTTCATTTTTCAATTTATAACTATCTAAAGCTTTAGATAAGGACTGCTTGATGTTAACAGATTGCCTATGGCTTTGTTGTAAGATTGCGTCACTAACCTTGGATCTATACCGCCGAGAGAAATCTCAGATGTTAATGCAGTTGGTTCCATGAATCGCAACGCTATAGCTACTCTCATTACTTTATACATGGCTGCTCTAGCAGATAACTTCGTGGCAGCTGTTAGGGTAACATACCGATTTTCCTCTTTCTCTTCAATCACACTTTAATACAACTAGCCCATCCAAACTGAGAATTCAGGTACGATCGTTCTCACTCTCCAAAGGTGAGCTATGGAACGGATCGCGTGGCTGCGGGAAAACACCAGTCTGGGCGCGTTGTCGGAGGAAGCATTAGGAGCGATCGCTGCTGCAATTCAGGCAGAAACCGTGCAGCAGAATCGTCGGATTGTTCTGGAAGATACCCAGCCGATCGCCCTCTACATTTTGCGATCGGGACACCTGGAAAGCTACCACACCAGCAAAACTAGCACTGCCGATGCAGTGGGCTTGCTGCCGAGTTCCGTGCTGCATCTGAAGGAACTGCTCCTGAATCAGCCAGCCCCCCACACCGTAATCACCCTCAACGAGTGCGAAATCTGGTCGATTCCCCGTGCGGAGTTTCTGGCGCTAGTGCAGCAGTATCCCGAAGTTTCCCAAACCCTGTCGCGACAGTTGGCGACAGAACTGGATCAGGTTTCGGCTCAGTTGGTGTATGAGCGCGATCGTCAGGCAGCGCTGCGGCCCTACCTGCTGCCCAAAGTGCGGCGGGGAGTGGTCGGCTCCAGTCGCTACGCGGTGCGGCTGCGGCAGGAACTCAAGAAAGCATCAGGCGATCGACGATCGGTGCTGGTTTTTGGTGAACCCGGATTGGGCAAAGATAACCTCTGTGCGCTGATTCACTTCGGTTCCCGTCAGCGCCACGAGCCGATGATCAAAGTCAACTGCGACACCTTGCAGGCAAGCGGGACAGAATTATTTGGGCGATCGAACGGCAAGCCGGGACTGCTGGAGTGGTTGGGAGAAGGAACGCTGCTGCTGAACAACGTCCAAGAACTTGCCCCTGAATTGCAGAAGAAGCTGGCGCACTTGCTGGCAACCGGGGAATACACACCCATCACCCGCGAGGGCGAGGAGCCGATCGTTCGCTCCTGTACCGCCCGGATCATGATGAACTCAGAGAAAGTGCTGCCGTCCCTCGGAAAGAAGATCGGCCACACGATCAAAGTACCACCATTGCGAGTGCGGAAAGCAGATATTGGAGCGCAGACCGACTACTACATCAACTTGTTCTGTCGATCGCGAGGCTTCACCAAGCCCAAAGTTTCAGCCGAGGCCCTGCGACGACTGCAAAGCTACGACTTTCCCGGTAATCTGGCGGAGCTAGAAGGACTGGTGGAGCGGGCGGTGATTCAGTCGATCGGAGCGGCAGAACTGACCGAGGAAGTCTTCTGGGAAACCAGCCCCAAAGCCAAGCGCTTCCGACTCAACTTGCTGAACGCCTACCCTAATCTGCGGCAGTTTCTCAAAACTCCCTGGTTTCCCGATCGGCTCAACTATGGCTTCACCTTTGGCTTCTTTGCCTTCGTTGTTGCTGTGCTGATGCTGGGCCCCCAGAGCCGCGATACGAACTTCGTCCTCAACTTCTTCTGGGCCTGGTGGTGGCTGGGAATTCTGGTTGCCTTTCCCTTTGTCGGTCGCCTCTGGTGTTCCGTTTGCCCGTTCATGATCTACGGAGAAGTGGCGCAAAAACTCTCGCTGTGGCTGTTCCCTCGTCGGCTGTTGCCCTGGCCGCGCCGGGAAGCCGAGCAGTGGGGCGGCTGGTTCCTCTTCGGGCTGTTCGCCCTGATTCTGCTCTGGGAGGAACTCTGGGATCTGGAGAACACAGCTTACTTGTCCGGCTGTCTGCTGCTGCTGATCACGGCTGGGGCAGTGATT
>DATNQR010000164.1:0-14399 GCA_036703905.1 Thermosynechococcaceae cyanobacterium | reverse complement strand
GCGCTCTTGGAAGTGCGGGAGGAGGTGAAAGACTGGATGACGCTGCAAGTTGTGGCTTTTCCCCAAGATGGACTCTACGGCTCTCCGCAAAATGAGGCGCTGCTGGTGAAAGCGCTGGAGATGGGCGCAGATGTGGTGGGTGGCATTCCCCACTACGAGCTTACGCGGGAAGATGGCGTTAAGTCGGTGCATCGCATCTTTGAGTTGGCGCAGCAGTACGATCGCCTGATCGACATTCACTGCGACGAAGTTGACGATGATCAGTCTCGCTTTCTGGAGGTGGTGGCGGCGTGTGCGCTGCGATCAGGCTTAGGATCGCGGGTAACTGCCAGCCACACCACCGCCTTCGGTTCCTACAACAATGCTTACGCAGCCAAGCTTCTGGGCTTTTTGCGCCGCACTGAGATTAATTTCATCGCCAATCCGCTGATCAATATCACTCTGCAAGGCCGCACCGACACCTACCCCAAACGGCGGGGCGTAACCCGCGTGAAGGAACTCTGGCAGCAGGGCACAAACGTCAGCCTGGGACACGACTGCATCCAAGATCCGTGGTACTGCTTGGGGACAGGCAATCTGCTAGATGTGGCAATGGTGGGGCTGCACGTTTGCCAGATGACTGGCGTGGCGGAAATGGATGCTTGCTATGACATGGTGACGTGGAACGGGGCAAAGACGCTGAACCTGTCCCACTACGGTGTGGAAGTGGGCAAATCAGCAGATTTGATTGTGCTGGACGCGATCGATCGCTACGATGCCCTGCGCCGTCGAGCCACTGTGCGCTATGTCATCTCCAAAGGAAAGTTGCTGGTGTACACCGAGTCTCCCCGTACCACTTGGTATCAAGGTTCCTAATGGGGCGCTTGAGGAGTTACCCTCGACCTGGGCCCTGAGCGCTACCTTTGCAAACTCGTCAAGGGAAAACTCACCAAGCTCAATGTCTTATTCAGACTCAATGTTCTAGGTTGTCTGTCTACAGCTACACAACTGGCATTTAGGAAAAGTGTGCTGCTTGCTTTTCGCAAGGTGAAAATTTCGGGCAAGTTTGTCCTATTCCTCAGCAACGTCAGGTTCTGAAAGCGATCGACGATCGACGGTTCTTGCCTGGTTTAGAGGCGTTTGGACTGAGATTTTGCCCTCCTTACCTTCTCGGAACAGCCGAAAGTTTGTATGCTGAAGTTTATACAACGCAACACTTTTTTAATATTCAAACTCCTGTGCAAGAAGACTTCCGGCTCATTGTCGATCTGGTATCAGTGTTGGCGGCGGCAGCAGCAGGTGGCTTGCTGGCCTCGCTTTTGCGGCAACCCATTCTGCTGGGCTATCTACTGGCTGGCATGATCGTTGGGCCCACAGGGCTGGGGTTAATTAAAGAACTGGTGCAAGTGGAAACTCTGGCCCAGTTTGGGGTTGCCTTCTTGCTGTTCGCTTTAGGAGTGGAATTCTCCTTCTCAGAGCTGAGAAAAGTTAAGGGTATCAGTCTGGGTGGCGGTGGGTTGCAGATCGTGTTGACGATCGCCATTACGACTTTGGCTGCCCTGGCTATGGGCTGGGTCAGTTCCCCAGCTCAGGGCGTGTTCTTAGGAGCCATCCTATCCCTTTCCTCCACTGCCGTTGTCCTCAAGTGCTTAATGGAGCGGAACGAGATTGGCACACCCCACGGTCAGGTGATGCTGGGGATTTTAGTCGTACAGGATTTGGCTCTGGGAGTAATGCTAGCGGTGCTGCCGGCCCTAGAGCGACCCCCCGAAGAGATTGCAGGGGCGTTAGGTTGGGCCCTGCTGCAAACAGGGTTGCTGGCGCTGGGCGCTGTAGCGGCAGGAATTTGGGTCATCCCACTCCTGCTGCGGATGTTAGCCCGCACCGAGAGCCGGGAACTCTTCCTGCTGGGCGTGGTAGCACTCTGCCTGGGCATTGCGCTGCTGACGGAGCATCTGGGTCTGTCGATCGAAATGGGCGCGTTCGTCGCTGGATTGATGATTTCTGAGGTGGAGTATGCCGACCAAACTTTGACCTACGTGGAGCCATTGCGGGACATTTTCGCTTCGCTGTTTTTTGCGGCGATCGGGATGCTGATTGATCCAGTATTTCTCTGGAACAACTTGGAACTGATTCTGGGGCTGGTGGCCCTAGTGTTCATCGGCAAGTTTTTGATCGTCACGCCTCTAGTGCTGCTGTTCCGCTATCCCTTCAAAACGGCCCTAGTTGTGGGTTTGGGGCTGGCTCAAATTGGAGAATTTTCCTTCGTCCTGGCCAGCGAAGGCCGGGCTTTGGGCCTCGTATCCCAGCGAGTTTATATGCTGATCCTGGGCACAACGGCTGTCACTCTGGTGCTGACTCCATTTGTGCTGCGGTTTGTGCCTCAACTGCTGCTGCTGGTGGAGTCGATCCCATGGCTGAAGCGCTACCTCGATCGCACAGATTTTCCTCTAGAAGCCAGCGAAGATGGCGCGATCGCTGACCACGTTGTGGTCTGTGGCTACGGGCGCATTGGGCAAAACATCGTTCGGCTTCTGCAAGACCACAGCTACCCCGTCCTGGTGATCGACCAATCCGAGCAGCGCCTTCAGCAGTTGCGGGAAGCCAAGATTCCCTATGTCTACGGCAACGCTGCCAGTCTGCACGTTCTGGAGAAAGCGGGAGTCGGCACGGCCCGCGGCCTAGCGATCGCGCTACCGGACTCCATGAGTACGCGGCTCTGCATCAAGCGGGCCTTGGAGCTTGCTCCCGACCTGGATGTGGTAGTGCTGGCTAACCAAGACAAAGACATCGAACTGCTTTACCAACTGGGAGCGCGAGAAGTAGTGCAGCCAGAGTTTGAGGCCAGCTTGGAGCTTGCCTCCCATCTGCTGACAGGGGTTGGGCTGCCTCTGCCAGCGATTCAACGCGAAGTGCAGCAAATTCGTAATTCCCACTACCTGGAGCTAAGATCTCAGCGATCGTCTCATCAGGTTTCGCGGGAACTGAAAGCGGCTGCTCAGGATATGAACAGTAAATGGTATCCCCTACCGATCGATTCTCCCCTGATTGGTATGACCCTAGATGAGAGCAATCTGCGGCGCTTGACCGGGGTAAGTTTGATGGCAATTCAACGGGAGGGCGGAGAAGAAATCGATTATCCCGATGGCAAGGCGTTGCTGGAACAGGGCGATCGCCTTTTGATTGTGGGTGAACCCGATGAGGTATCGGCCTTTGATGAATTGGCCAAAGGGGGAGCCGCCGTGCCTACCGAAAATGCGTCTTGTCAGTGGCTTCTGGTTCCCGAAACCAGCCCGACCGTAGGCAAAACTTTAGCTGAACTGCACATCCGCAAACAGTTTGGCGTTCTGGTGCAGGCAATCCGGCGAGAAGGCAAGTTCATCAGCTTCCCTACAGGAGCGAGTGATGTGCAAACGGGCGATCGCTTGCTCCTGTGTGGCGGGTTCTATTCCCTCAGTCAAGCGAGCCGTTGGATCGCACCCCCACCACCCGCTCCTGTCCCAATACTGGCGATTCCCATAGCAAACCCCATAGCAAAGGTGGGCGTGAGTGAGCCATTACGGGAGTATGCACCTCCAGAGAACCTGGTGTAGGAGAATCTGGTGTAGCTCAAACGCGGGGCTTGAGATAGACGATCGCCTGCCGCCAGACGATCGTTTGCTGATCGTAATGATCTGTAAGGGAGAGACAGTCTCCATCTTGCCAGCGAATCTTGCCCGTTAGCAGGTCGCCCGTAATCAGCTTGAGTTCCACCTCTTTGTCTTCTCGAATCATGGTCTGTATCTGCCGCACACTGGGTGAGCCGGTTTCTAGTTCGATCGTCATCTCTCCCTCTCTACGCAGAAAATAATTCACTGTCCAGTTTAGGATAGCCAACAATTCAAGGCATAGAGTTACTCAAGCGGGAATTAAACAGATTTAGGCTTTGGAAGCCGCTTGCGGCTTCTGGCGGAATGCTCCCGCGATCGTCGTCGGTTTGGCTTATGCCTCAATCTGATTGCGGGCATCTGCAACTTTGAACTCAGCCTCTCTCACTGACTTTTGCAAGAGGTCTATTGAGTCAAAGATGTGCTCTTGGCTGAAGATGATTGTCCTTCAAGTTAGCCCCAGCACCGCAAAACCGGGGTTGATTCGCACTCGGTTTGTCAATCTGTTTCACCCGTACGCTGAAGCGTCGATAAGCCTACCTATTAATAAAACTGAGTCAGCCGAGCTTTGGTTTCGGGAGATCAAATTTCCATCGTCGCGGCTAGAAATTGGAGGAAGGTCGATAGAATAGAGGAAAGCATCAAGGTGTTGTTCCTACTGGCCCGATCGACCTGTCTCTGGCGGGTCGATGTTATTTGGTAGTTGCTAGACCAGTATTCCAGGGTCATCTCTGCATCCGTTCTCCATTCTTTCCACAAACTATCTTGTAGAAGCGCGGGTTCCTTGTTAATTCCCTCTCGCTGAAACGATTCTAGGATAGCTGTATACGCACGCGAAAATTTCCTATGGTGTCTTCACCGGGCGATCGAACTGAGGCACAAGCTCAACTGGATACTTTTCTCACCCCTGCCAAGCTGGAGCAAATTGCCCGCGATGCCCACATCAGCACCGAGCAAGTTTTCCGGTTAATTGATGGTATTCTGCCGTTTGAAGCCTGTCTCTACCACCAATTGCTGCCCCTCAACCTGGAAGGGAGCCGCCTCAAGCTGGGCATGGTGAGTCCAGATGATGCGGGCGCACTGGACTATGTGCGGCGGATTCTCGCCTACATGAACTGCTCTCTTGTTCCCCAAACTATTACTACTCAGGTACACCACGCGGTTCTAACGGCCTACCTTAGTGATGCGGGTCGCCGCCAGAACGGTGCAGCGAAGCTATCCAGTCCGCCCGCTTCCTCGGAGACAAAGCAGCGAGAGACACACTCCCGCAACCAGACCTTCATGCCAACGCTGCTGGTGGACAGTCCCGCTGACCTGTTGCGGGCTGAAGAAAAAGCTGCTTTGATCGAGCCAGTTGCACCGCCGCCAGTCGCTCAGGAAGCGCCGTCCGTACTGCCTCCGAGCGTTTCCACCTCGGATGTGTCCAAGCCAGCAAGCCTAACTGAGGAAAACGCTCTACCCGTCCTGGAAGTGCAGGCCAAGCATCTCACCGATCCAGTGGAGGTTTTGGCAACTCTGTCGCCGGAGGCTTTGCTTCAGGAGTTGCTAGGGCGAATTCTGATTGGCGGCATTGGACGGCTCTACTTCGAGCGACAGAAGCACCAGGGGCGGATTCTCTGGAGCCAAAACGGGGTGTTGCAGTCGGTGTTGGAGGGATTGCCGATCGACGTAATGCAGGGCATGGTGATTGAGTTGAAGCGGCTGAACCGGATGTCCCCGCTTCCAGTGCAGAAGCCGAAACAGGTGGAAGTGGAGCGCCTGTATCAACGACAGCGCTTGCTGCTGCGGCTGCGGGTGATGCCAGGAGCCTACGGAGAGGAAGCCACGCTCCAGGTGCTACGGGGAGCTGCTTTGAAGTTTTATCAGCAGCAGCAGTTGGCTACGATCGGGCGAGATGCGTTGGGCATTGCTCAGGAACTTCAGCAAAAAGTACACGAGCTACGCCAACGCAGCCAAGTCCAGCCCACCCTGACGGCCGAACAACTCAGCATCTTGCCGGCGCTGAACGAAGTGCTGCAAAGAGTCAGCCAGCAGCTTACCGCGATGCAGCCTCAGCAATCTGACTCGGAAGCAGAGCCGTAGCCCTGTACTAGAAGAAATCCCAGCAGAAGGGTGATGGCGTTTGCCAGGCCATGTCTAGATGAGTCAGAACCGCTTGAACCTCGCTAGAGTTGCCTTCCACCTGGATTTCTCCCGTCCACAGCAGATCGGTTGATCGCCGTACTCCAGCAAACAGCGCCGTTAGATGCTCGATCGAGATCTTGACTTGTGGGGCACTGGACTGGTTGCTGCAGCGAATTTGTCCTTCCGCGAACTCCGCCGTCACAGTTTGCCTGCCCAGCACTGGATCAAAGACTTGGAAAGTCAGAACAAACGGATCGCCAGGAGGAATCGATCGCAGCTCCAGGGCCCGTTTCAAATCCACCAATCGCCACATAAACCCGCCTCCCAGTTCCCCAAACCGATGGGTCAGCCCAAACCTGAAGGCATCTGAATCCAGATTTGGATCGCGGCGCTGTTCCTTCAACAGGTGCGGAAATGGATCGCTGGAGTCAGTGTTCCAAACCACGGTGGCAACTTGGTCTCGCAGAGCAGCCAAAAAACCCAAAATTCCCCGATAGGCTGAACTACTAGACGCAACCCACTCCTGAACCACAACGGACAGGGAGTTCCGAGGCTCCGCTGTGAACTGAAAAATCACGTAGCCCTGAACGGTTCCCGCCTCAACACAAACATAAATCTCCTTGCCGTTGCTAGGCTTGAGGCGCTCCTCCCACTGCCAAGAACGACGCTGAAGCCAGCCGTTGCGCTGGGGGGCAACCTGACGGTAGAGGTCTTGTAATAAGGCTTGGTGCTGGTCAGCGCTGTAGGGAACCAGTCCCGGCTCCTGAAACTTCGGCAGGCTGCGGAGGGACACCCGATACTGATGCGGTTGCCCTACCCAGGCCCATCCCAGCTTGCGGTAGAACCCGTGCTGAAACGGGTAGAGCATAGCGATCGGAATTTCTTGTGCCTGGGCCTGCTTCAGGGCAGTTTCCAGCATCAGCCGAGCCACTCCCTGCCCCCGACTTTCCAACGCCACGGCCACCCCAGCAATCCCGATCGCGGGTAACTCGCGCCCAGCTAGAAAAATGCCCAAATCTAGTTCAGCATAGCCGCCCATCCCTCGGCCTGCCTCGTCTACTGCCAAGAAGAGTTTGCGATCGGGCAGATTCGGTGTGCTGCCATACCACTCCCGCGCCACCTCCTCATTGGAGCGTAACGGGGCGAAGGCCAGCCTGCTCAGGTTAACCACTAGCTCCAGGTCAGCCTCGCCTACGGGACGTACGGTGATACTAGGTTCAAGCATGCTGGGTTCGAGCATCGTGATTGCCTTCCTAGTCGGGGTTGCGCTTATATTTGCGGGGATGGGCCCGATCGTCGGGGCGGGCCTGGGCCACATACCAGCGATGCCAATCTTTGGAACTGCGAATCGCCAGCCACAGCAGCAGCAGCGCAATCAGGCCACCCTGCCGAGGAGCATCCAGCGCAAACAGCACCAGCAACACACATAAAGCATCCTGGACAAAAATGCTCCAGAGAGGCAGCCGCCCCAGCCGATAAGACCAGCCCACCTGAACCAGTTGCAGCACCAGCGCCAGCAAGCCACCCACACCCCCCAAAAGCCAAACTAGCCACTGGGAAAGTTCCGCTGCCGCCGCCACTGCCATCGCCAGAATTGCCCCAACGATCGGACTTAGAAGCAGTGCCACCACTTGCAGCACACGCTGGCTCAACCGATCTTTAGAGATCACTAACTCCGCTAAAGACCAACTGACCAAAACACCCACTACAATTTGCGGCTCAAAGTTGGACAGGAGCGGCACTCGCGACCACAAGCTTTCGCCATACAGCAGCCCAATCACCAGTAGAGGCAGGGCAATTCTTAGACCGGCAGCAGCAGAAGCAGACAGGACAGCTAGGAGTTCAATCATGGTAGTAGCGTCAGTCCTGTTGGAGGCGGCTGAGTTTTGGCAGACTAAGCAGAAAGGAACTCTACTCCCTAGTGTTGCGAAGCCTAATTAGATTCGCAAGGGCATTTGCAATTATCAGGATTGATTTTAAGGTTTTACGGCTGAACGACTGCGGCTTGAATGACAGGAACTGCACGATCGAGAAAGACGTTTGAGAAGTAGCAAATTATGGCAACCTTCTTAGAAGTGTACGGAGAGATGCCGTGTAGATGAACGCTTCGGAGTCCAGCAAATGTTCGTAATCTTTGCTCAAGCGTGGAAACTCGTGCGGTAGTAAGCGCTATGCACAGCCCGCCCGTTGAACATAGAATACGGCGTTAACAATCTCGCGCCTGTTTCTAAAGCGCGATCAACCACTAGATTAAGCTGCTGAAATCAATGGCTCAAGAATTGCCCACTCGCTATCGCTAACATCAGTAGCGTAAGGTTTTCGATTCATGCTCTCGTTCTAACAAATGAGTATAATTCTTTACTTCTCAAACATCCTTTTACCTGCCACGCTTTGCCAGAAGGGAAAGCTCGATCGAGCCGAAAATACCAGCGTGAGATCTAGTAATGCTCACCTTGACCAGCTAGCCTGTGAGGAGCTACAACTTCGTCATGCTCCTCGCTTTGAGCCGTGGTCAGGTGGTGAATGAAAAGGATTCTGATTATTGATGACGATCGATCGATTCGGGAGACGATTCTGGAACTCTTGCAAACCGAAGGCTTTCAGACCTATGTAGCTGAGAATGGCGCGCTGGGAGTTCAGGCCGCCATTCAGCACCAACCGGACTTGATCCTGTGCGATGTGGTAATGCCGCAGCTTGACGGATATGGCGTTCTGACTACACTACGGCAGAGCGCAGAAACCGCCACAATTCCGTTCATTTTCCTGACTTCTATGGCGGAGCGCAGCAACCTGCGGCATGGTATGGAGTTGGGGGCAGACGATTACCTGACCAAGCCCTGTAGTCCGCCTGAACTGCTCAAAGCGGTTGCCAGTCGATTTGAGAAACATCGTGTCTTTCTGACCCAATCCCAGCAGCAGCTAGAAAACCTCCGCAAGAGCATTGCCCTTTCCCTACCCCACGAGTTGCGAACGCCCCTCAATAGCATTCTCGGCTTATCTGAGGTGCTGATCGAAGATTATGAAGGCATCGATCGCTCAGAAATTCTGTCAATTTCCCAAAACATCCACCACTCGGCTGATCGTCTCTATCGTCTGATCCAAAATTTTCTGCTCTACATAGAATTAGAAATCACGCTTCAGGATGCCAATCGCAGAGCTGCCCTCCGCAACAGCGAAACCCACTATCCCAAAGTGCTGATTTCTAATGTGGCTACCCAAGTCGCCCGTCAGCACCATCGCGAAGCTGACCTGGTTCTGAACCTGCAAAACACGCGGATTGGCATTGATGATCTGAAGCTCAAGAAGGTGGTAGAGGAGCTTACTGACAACGCCTTCAAGTTCTCTCAGCCCGGAACCCCAGTCAGCATCACCGCCATTACCACAGCCACGGGTTTAACTTTTTATGTCAGCGATCGCGGCCGGGGCATGACTCCTGACCAAATCGCTAGCCTAGGCGCGTATATGCAGTTTGAGCGCAAGTTTTATGAACAGCAAGGCTCTGGACTAGGGTTTGCGATCGCCCAGCGCTTAGTGGAATTACACAAAGGTACGGTGGAAGTGGAGAGTGTGCCGCATCAGCAGACGATCGTGCGGGTGACGTTACCGAGCGGCGACTAAAAACACCGCGGCATAGCCTGATGGTTTAGTTCGCAGGTCATTTAGATCGATCGACCCTTTACTCAGAACGCTTTGCTATATTGACCTCGGCGCGCTACCAGATTTCACCTTGAGGTAGAGGATTTTCGAGCGCAATCGCTGCACTCTGAAAAGGAAAGAGCGATTGCGATCGCAATTGAAAATTCTATTGAGGTGACTTGATGTTGTTACACGATAAAAAAAGCGGAACTCTGGTAGAAATTCTGGAGGTAGATTTGCTTTTTGACCCCACTGAGCCAACTATTACTGCCAAGATTCAGGACGGACAGGAGGAGCAAGACCCAGAGAAGTTTGCTAAAGAAAACCTGGCGTTTCCCTCTGGCGAAAGTCTGCCCCGGTGCTGGTTGGATGCCGACTACCGTTTGCAAAATGCCCCTGGCAACTAGCCCCATCTTCTGAACATCTGTGCTAATCTAATGGAAGGTGAATGCTCTAGTAGCCAACACCGCTTTTCATCTGAAACAAGCAACCGTTTAGGAAGTAGGAGGTGATGCCCATGTCAGATAGTAGTAAATGCCTGGGTTTTCAGTTTGGAATGAGCCGGCTGCGCGCCGGGGCTGTTCTCTAACAATCAGTTTGGTCTCTCCTAGAGGCTATGAGTCTAGAAGAATCAACTGAGACGGAGTTCCTTCCGGCAGTCTGGTTCCAACTGAAGACCCGCTACACCGCTCCCAAGTTCAGCTTTCCTTATGGATTCTGAACCTGGGAGCGGATAGTTTTTTAAAGCACCTCTACATTTCTTAGAGCACTCTCACACTATCTATAGCTGTAGTTCCATAGCTATAGACAGACGGCTATGGACAGTGGGTTTGAAGGAGTGGGGGCAACGCTCTAGCTAAGCAAGAACTCCTGTATCCCGCCCTAACCTACGAGCCTGTGGCTATAAAGCTCACTTTACATAAGTGGGATAAGGTCTAAAGATTGTTATGACTTCCTTTGCGATTGCAAGACCTACTGAACCCCTCGACTATGCTGAATCTAGCTGAATCTAATAGGGTTTGTTCAGGCTCGATCGGGTGTGTTCTCAGCGCAGAAGGTCGAGTGAGCGACCAATTCGAGGTGAGACATGACCACCAGCCCGGAATTCCTACAAGAAACCTCACTACGCGCTGACCTCATCGAACAACTGCTGGCGATCGGCACAGCGCTCTCTAGCAAGCGAAGTTTAGGTGAACTGCTTCACCTGATTCTGGAGAAAAGCCTGGAGATTACCTGTAGCGATGCGGGTAGCGTGTATCTGGTTGATCGCAGTGGCGACGAGCCTGTGCTGTGGTTCAAAGCGGCCCAAAACTTTTCCGGCCCCTCAGCCGTGTTGCAGGAGTTTTCCATCCCTCTAACTCAGAAGAGTCTAGCGGGTTATGTTGCCCTGACGGGTCGTTGCCTGAATATCCCCGATGCCTACGACCTGCCGCCGGAGTTTCCCTACCAATTCGATTGCAGCTTTGACCACAACATGGGCTACCGGACGCGATCGGTGCTGGTGTTGCCCATGCAGAATCAGGAGCAGGAAACGATCGGGGTGCTGCAACTGATCAACCGCAAATTCCAACCCGACACGATCGTCACGCGTGAGAATGTTCTAGACGTAACCCAACCCTTCTCGGATTGGGAAAAGCGAATTATTCGATCCTTGGCTAGTCAGGCGGCAATTTCGATCGAGCGCAACCAGCTTCAAGAAAGCATTGAAAATCTGTTTGAGGGCTTCGTGAAAGCCTCAGTACAGATCATTGAAGCTCGCGACCCCACGACCTACGGCCACTCGGAGCGCGTGGCTGATTTGACAGTGCGGCTAGCGGAAGAAACCAGTGACGTTACAAAGGGACGGCTGGAGCAAATCTGCTTCAACGAGCGACAAATTCAGGAAATTCGCTATGCTGCCTTGCTGCACGATTTTGGCAAAGTAGGAGTTCCAGAAGCGGTTTTGGGCAAGCAGAAAAAGCTTTACCCATTGCAGCTAGAACTGGTTCAGAGCCGTTTTGCGCTGGTGCGGCGAACTCTGGAGATGGAATGCGCCCAAGCTAAATTCCAGCATTTGGTCGAGCATCCCCACGCTTGGGGCAAGCACTCGGCGCAGGATTGTCCCCATTGCGATCGGCTCACACAGCTAGATGATCGCTTGGCTCAAGCGATCGCCCAGCTTGAGAATTACTGGGAAGTGCTGCTAGAAACCAACGAGCCACAGATCCTAGCCGTGCAGCCGCTTACCCAACTTCAGGAACTAGCTCAGTACACCTATCGAGATGTGAACGGCGATCGCCAACCTCTGCTGTCATCCACAGAACTGGCTCAACTCATGGTTTCCAAAGGTAGCCTCACCCTGGCTGAGAGAGAGGCAATCCAATCCCACGTCACCCACACCTACGAATTTCTACGCCGCATTCCCTGGACGAAGCAACTCAAGGATGTACCCAGCATTGCCTACGGACATCACGAGAAGCTGGATGGCTCTGGCTATCCTCTGAACCTAGAGCAGCCCAAGATTCTAATTCAGTCGCAAATAATGGCGATCGCCGACATCTACGATGCGTTAACGGCAGGCGATCGACCCTACAAGAAAGGCTTATCGGTGGCCAGTGCCATCAAAATTCTGCGCCAAGAAGCGGCTCAGAACAAGCTGAACCAAGAACTGATTGATTTATTTGAGCAGCGTCAGATCTTTTCGGTTATTGGGCACTCTCTAGTTGGAACAACTGTGTAGCGCTTGGAACCTGAAAGAATTGCTGGGCTATATCAACGGAGATTGCTGAACCCCTAGGACAACTGGTTTTCAGGAACTTCCATTGGGAATTACGAAAGGCACACTGTGAGGGGACGTGAGGCTTGTCAACTTATGGCCAAGCAACTCTAAAGATTACTGAGAAAGCTCAACAAAACCTGCGATCGACTCTGTAAATCTACAGGCGATAACTCTGTAAATCTACGGATCTATTAGCATTTTCCTGAGTTTTTTTCTAAAGATCCTGCGACCTAAGCCCGGAGGAAGTGAAAACTTGATGAAGTAGGCAGAGAAACCTTGTGCCTACACAAGCGCCTTGAGTACAACAAGATGAGTTTCAGGACACGTCATGACTATGCCATCTAAGACCAAGTTCGTTAGTCAGCCTCTGACCCAGAGTACAAGTTTGACTTCCTCTACGATTTCAACCCTAACGAGCTACTCACCTTTAGAGCCAGTCAGTGATATTCGCCTTAAGGTTCGGAGTCGGTCTTATGTTGACCGAGTAGGAGCCAATAATCCTCAAGACTTCTACCGCTTCAGCACCAGCAGCACCAGCCGGGTTAATGTTCGTCTGAGTGCGTTCAACGCCGATACGAATATCTCTCTAATTAATGGCGCTGGCAGAGTAGTAGCTAGTTCAACTCAAGCAGGACTGAGTTCGGAGCGCATTAGCCGCACTGTTGGACCAGGAACCTACTACGTGCGCGTGGAGGCAGTAGCAGGGGGCGAAACCGGCTACCGTCTCAGCGTCTCCGGCAACAAGCTGAAGGTGAAACCAGCTTCTACCGAAGGGGACAACAGCAATCATGTCGTGACAACCTGGAACGAGATTGCCTTGAAGGCCATTCAGACCTCTAACTCTACGCCACCGGTTGCCTCTCGCAATTTGGCGATCGTCCATTCGGCAGTGTATGACGCAGTAAACTCGATCGTGCAACTCGGCAACAGCTATAGCACCAATGTAGCCGCCCCCAGAGGAGCCAGTGCTGATGCAGCCGCTACCGAAGCCGCCTACATCACTCTAGTCAATCTGTACCCCAATCAACGGGCTACCTTTGATGCTGCCTTGACTGCAACTCTGGCTAAGATCCCCGATGGCAGGTCTGAGCGAGACGGGATTGCGGTGGGCAAAGCCGTAGCTGAGGCAATTCTGGCGCAGCGCAGAAATGATGGCGCAAGTATTACCGTCAGCTACACTCCTAAAGTTGGAGATGGTTTCTGGAGTCCGACTCCAGGCGCCTTTGCCCCGGCCTTGCTGCCTCAGTGGCCCAATGTAACTCCCTTCGCCATGACAAGCGGTTCGCAGTTTCGTCCAGCTCCCCCACCCGCCTACAACAGCCCTGAATATGCGGCGGAGTTGGCAGAAGTCAGGAGCCTGGGGCAAAACACCAGCACCACTCGCACCCCTGACCAAACTGAGATCGCCAGATTCTGGGCAGATGGAGCCGGAACCTATACTCCACCGGGGCACTGGAACGAGATCACCAACCAAGTGGCTCGATCGCAGGGAACTTCACTCTTTGAAGACGCTCAGTTGTTCGCGACTCTGAACTTTGCTCTGGCAGACGCTGCGATCGCCGCCTGGGATGCCAAGTATGCCTACAATCAACTGCGACCCATCACCGCTATCCGCCAAACTTCCGATCCCACCTGGACACCCCTCGTTGTCACGCCACCTTTTCCGGATCACATCTCCGGGCATAGCACCTTCAGCGCTGCCGCCAGCGAAGTGATGAGTCGTTTCTTTGGCAACAACTTCAGGTTCAGCACCACCACCCCCGGCTTACCAGGGGTAGTTCGCTCCTACAACAGCTTCGCCCAGGCCGCTGCTGAAGCGGGGCGTAGCCGTATTCTGGGAGGAATTCACGTAGAGACTGCTAACCAAGCGGGGTTGGCGACCGGACGAGCGATCGGTAACTACGTGATTCAGCGATTCCTCGGTTAGCTCGATCGCTTCTACAGCCATAGCCGCATAGGTTAGGACGGAGGGCAGGAGTGAACCCAACGTCCTAAGCTGTCTGTCTACAGCTACAACCGAAACTCAACACTAGAAAAGGGCCCTCTACCGAGGGCCCTTTTCTGTAGATTAGCTGGGCTGAAAAACCTCAGCCGCCCGCGATCGCCGGAATGATGCTCACTTCATCGCCATCGGTCAATGCGGTGTTCGTTCCCTCTAGGAAACGAATGTCCTCACTGTTGACGTAGAAGTTCACGAAGCGGCGCAAGTCGCCTTTGTCGTCACACAGCCGTGCTTTGATGCCGGGACAGCTTTG
>DATNQR010000163.1:0-2566 GCA_036703905.1 Thermosynechococcaceae cyanobacterium | reverse complement strand
AACTCACCCGACACTATGGCGACTCCCTAGGCAGCTACCGCCGCGCCTTCAAGGAACTGCGGGGACAACTCCCGCCCCTGGAAGATTATGCTTTTGCGACTTGGGCAGACGATCGGGTTTTGCCTTGGAGCCATCTGCAAGGCCCTCTCCCCGCCGCGACCCTGCTCAAGCACCGCGAAACGTCCTTTCCTTCTGGCTTTACTACCTCCGTGCCCTCCCTCAGCGTGGCATCTCGTTAAGGCAGTTATGGCCGTAGTCTCATAGGTCAGGATGGGGTGTCTCTGCCCCCACACCCCAGCACTTTCTAGATTTGGAAACGCTATATGCAAAACACAGCAGAGTTCTACTGTGCCTACTGCGGCGAGGAAAACACCACCTTTATTGACTTCAGTGCCGGTGGTCAGCAGTCCTATGGGGAAGATTGCCAAGTTTGCTGTCGTCCCAACATTCTGTTTGTCCGCATTGACGAAGAGACACTGGAAGTTGAAATTGAAACGGAATACGAAGGGTGAAGCGATCGACCTCTCTCGAACTTCCGTAATCCGTAAATTGTCAACATTCTTAACTCAGTCAGTAATAACCGAAGTGACTAGCCTCGATCGAGTTGGCGGAAGCGCGATCGGGTAGTGGGATTTGGGGCGATCAACCTGTTTGAGCGGCAACTATGGACGTTGCGGCTACTTTAACGGACTCTTGCAGCCCTAACTCTGAGGTTTCCCCTCCTGAATTTCGTCAGTAGTTCTAGCTTCCTAACACTGGCGAGGATTTAATTTTGTTCCGCATTCTATAAAATGGGAACTAGAAATTTTGCTCTAGGAGCATTCAACGATATGAGAGAAGATAGTTGGTTTTTAGCTCCTATAGGCTCGCTCTTGCTCATCAAAGCTTGCTTTAGCTACTCTATCGGTTTGTAAATGTCCTTTCCTTTCAGCCGTGGTTGGTCAATAATGCGATCAAGACGAGTTGCAGCAACGGCACAACTCCCCAGAAGCAAAGTTTGAGATTAAAGCGATAGGAGACGATCGACGTGAAACTTGCAGTATATGGAAAAGGTGGCATCGGCAAATCCACGACTAGCTGTAACATCTCGGTCGCATTGGCGCGGCGGGGCAAAAAAGTCCTGCAAATCGGCTGCGATCCGAAGCACGATAGCACCTTCACCCTGACAGGCTTCCTGATCCCCACCATCATCGACACGCTCCAAGAAAAGGACTACCACTACGAAGATGTCTGGTCAGAGGACGTGATCTATAAAGGCTACGGCGGAGTGGACTGCGTGGAAGCAGGCGGCCCACCAGCAGGTGCAGGCTGCGGCGGCTACGTCGTGGGCGAAACCGTTAAGCTGCTGAAGGAACTCAACGCCTTTGATGAGTACGACGTGATTCTGTTCGACGTGTTGGGCGACGTGGTGTGCGGTGGCTTTGCGGCTCCCCTCAACTATGCCGACTACTGCATGATCGTCACCGACAACGGCTTTGATGCTTTGTTCGCCGCCAATCGGATTGCCGCCTCCGTGCGGGAGAAAGCCCGGACTCATCCTCTGCGCCTGGCCGGACTGATCGGCAACCGCACCTCCAAGCGGGATTTGATCGATAAGTACATTGAAACCGTGCCCATGCCCGTGCTGGAAATTCTGCCCCTGATTGAGGACATTCGCGTTTCCCGCGTTAAGGGCAAGACGCTGTTTGAGATGGCGGAAACTGATCCTTCGCTTAACTACGTCTGCGACTACTACCTCAACATCGCCGACCAGATCCTGGCCCGCCCCGAAGGTGTTGTGCCCACCGATACGCCCGATCGTGATTTGTTCGCCCTCCTGTCTGACTTCTACCTCAACCCAGTTGAGCCGAAGGTGAGAACAGAAGCCGAATTAGATCTGATGATGGTCTAGAACTAGGCTTTGGGTTCTAAGCTAGTAGCGGCTGATGGCCTAGAACTCATTTCCCCTACCAAATGTCCCGCATGAATGTCCAGCAACTCCGGCGCTCCGCCAAAAATCACTGGTTGAGCTACTACGAAGAAAACCGCCACTGGTTAGCCCGTTTGGGAGTTTGGGTCAACTGCGATGGTCAGCGCCGCCCATCTTCCAGCTTCATTCTGGCCACGCTATCGGTTCTGGAACCGGAACTGACTCAGATGCTGCCATTGATTGTGGATCTAAGCAGCAATCCCGATCGCATCATTCTGGCTCTGGGTCTAAATTTCAACCCCGATTCAGAGCTAGAAGCGATGGCGAAAACGGGTCGGAAACTGCCTAGTCGAAAGCCTGCTAGCGAAATCTCCGAAGCTCCCGTCAAACAACTGGTGGCCGCAACCCAAGCAGCCCTTCCTGATCCCCGCTCTGAGGTCAATCTGCATTCCCGCATGGATGAATCTTGCCAGGGTTCTCGTGAAGCGGAGTGATACCAGCTTGAATCGTGAGGGTGTCCCCTAGAGATCCCCAGCCCCCTCAAAAATGGGGAACTCAAAATAGGCTCAAAGCCCCTCATTGATCGCCATTAAAGGGACGGAGGGACTAGCTCCAAAAGGGGGAAACCTTCCCTCTTCGCCGCCTACTACAGTTAGC
>DATNQR010000162.1:0-3729 GCA_036703905.1 Thermosynechococcaceae cyanobacterium | reverse complement strand
AACAGAGCCTGGCTGAATCGCATCGATCGCTGGAAGCATGACTACCCCTTGCAAGTTCCCTACTATGCCGACCACCTTTCGCCCCAGGAAGTGATTGCCGAACTAGATGCTCAGGCTCCCCAGGCCTACTACACCACTGATGTGGGACAACACCAAATGTGGGCTGCTCAGTTCCTCAAGAACGGGCCACGGCGCTGGATCTCCAGTGCGGGGTTGGGCACGATGGGCTTTGGGATGCCGGCCGCAATGGGTGCAAAGGTGGCCCTCCCTGATGAGCAGGTAATCTGCATCAGCGGCGATGCCAGCTTTCAGATGAACCTGCAAGAGTTGGGTACACTCAAGCAGTTTGGCATCCACGTTAAAACGGTGATCATCAACAACGGCTGGCAGGGCATGGTGCGCCAGTGGCAGGAGGCGTTCTACGAAGAGCGCTACTCGTCCTCCAATATGCAGCCCTCTATGCCGGACTTCATGAAGCTGGCGGAGGCTTATGACATTAAGGGCATCACTGTGCGATCGCGGGACGAACTGAAGGACGCGATCGCCGAAATGCTGAGCCATGAGGGCCCAGTGCTGGTGAATGCCTTGGTGAAGAAGGATGAGAACTGCTACCCGATGGTTCCCCCAGGTAAAAGCAATGCCCAGATGGTGGGCTTGCCAGAACACAAGCACCTGGAGCGGGCAGCTGAACTCGTTTACTGTAGCGACTGCGGTGCAAAGAACGTCTCTACCCACAAGTTCTGCCCAGAGTGTGGCACAAAGCTTTAGGGCGAGTTTTCTTGACTGCCTACCCTGCTTAAATGTCGCCGATGCCCCAGCTGGAGCCACAGCTAAATGCAAGTACCCTCTCCCACGGGAGAGGGTACTTGCGTAAGGGCAAGCGGTTGCGTGTCAGCGATCGAACCAAACGATCGCAACAGTGAGATCGATCGCCGGGAGATTTAGTAAATCTTGCTCGGCTTCCTCTGGTCAGCATCAGTCAAAGTGCCATCACTCAAAGTGCGGAGTTCTCGCCCTGTGTTGAGTTCCCACAGCTTAACCACGCCCCCCCAACCACCACTGGCCAGAGTTTGGCCGTCTCTGCTGATGGCGATCGCCTCCACAACGCTAGGCTGGCGCGGAAAAGTGCGAATTGAGCGGCCGGTGCTGGTGTCCCACAGGCGAATGGTATTGTCCAGACTGCTGCTGGCGATCGTGCGGCCGTCAGGACTGAAGGCCACTGCACTAACTCCAAACAAATGTCCCGACAAGGTACTGCGAAGTTTGCCCGATCGCACGTCCCAAGTGCGGATGGTTCTGTCGCCACTGCCGCTCACCAGCACCTCGCCATTGGGACTGATGGCCAGAGCGTTGACCCCGAAAGATTGCCCCGTTAAGCTGCGGATCTTTCCCCCCGTGTTCAGATCCCATAGCTTGATCATGTCCCAACTGCCACTGGCTAAGGTTTTTCCATCCGGGCTGAAGGCGAGGGAATAGATTGGGTCGGAGTGCCCGGTCAGGGTTCGCACCATCTGCCCCGTCTGCAAGTCCCACAAGCGCACAGTGCGATCGCCACTGCCGCTTGCTAGAGTGTTGCCATCAGAACTGAGGGCGATCGTTTCTACCCAGGATGTATGTCCTGTAAGGGTTTGCAGCAGTTCTCCCGTCGTTAAACTCCAGATTCGGATCGTTTTGTCGTGGCTGGCGCTGATCAGGCGCTGGCTATCGGGTGTGATCACCAGGGCCAACACGGGGAGTGTGTGCCCGGACAGAGTGCGGAGAGGCTGTCCCGTGTCCGTGTTCCAGAGAATGATGGTACGATCGCGCCCACTGGCGAGGGTGCTGCCGTCGGGACTGAGAGCAACGGCAGCATGACCCGACAAAATTCTGGCCATAAGTTGGGGCGGCGCGCCAAGCGTCTGGGCGATCGGCTGAGGGGAAGCTGCGGCGGCGTGTACCGGCAGGCTCAGGAAAAATAGCAATAGGAGCGGTTGACGAGTCATGGCGGGGGTAGGAACGTAATCGCAATCTTAACCAGGGAAATCTCTGAGCGCCAAATCTTTAAGGAACGATCGCTCTCCTCATCGGATGGGGAATGTTGAAACCACCTTGCATCCTCTGCCCTATGCCCTCCAACGCTCCCCCAGAACTGATCATTGAAGCAGGTCAAACAGAGGCTCAGTACTGGCGCGACCTATGGCGCTATCGGGAGTTGTTTTACTTTCTATCTTGGCGCGATGTGCTGGTGCGCTATAAACAAACGACGATCGGCATTGCCTGGGCGCTGATCCGACCATTGCTGACAATGGGGGTATTCACGATCGTTTTTGGCAACTTGGCCAAGCTGCCCTCGGAAGGTGTGCCCTATCCAATTTTGGTGTTTGCCGGAATGATGCCGTGGCAGTTCTTCGCTAATTCCCTGAGCGAGTGCAGCGTTAGTCTGGTAGCTAATGCCAACATTGGCATGATCTCTAAAGTTTACTTTCCCCGGTTGATTATTCCCGCCAGCGCTGTGATCGTTTGCTTTGTGGATTTCCTCATTTCGGGCTTGATTTTGCTGGCGCTGTTGGCATGGTATAACTTCGTTCCCGATTGGCGGATTTTGACGCTGCCAGTATTTATTCTTTTGGCTTTTGCGGCAGCGATCGGGGCAGGGTTATGGCTGGCAGCGCTGACAGTGCAGTATCGAGATTTCCGGTACATTGTGCCGTTCCTTGTCCAGATCAGCCTCTACATTTCGCCCGTGGGATTTAGTAGTAGCATTGTGACAGCACAGTGGCGCTTGCTGTACTCCTTGAATCCTCTTGTAAGCGTGATCGATGGCTTTCGGTGGGCAATTTTGCGAGGCACGATCGCGATCGATTGGTTTAGTTTCGTCCTCTCATCTTTTTTGGTAGGGCTACTATTCATCAGTGGCGTTTGGTACTTTCGCAAAATGGAACGTACTTTTGCAGATGTCATTTGAGTGTGGATTGATCTGCTAATGCCTCCTGTGATCCGAGTTGAAAATCTTAGTAAGAAGTATCTGCTGCGGCAGCAGGCTGCGCCTCGATATCAGGCCCTACGAGAGGTGGTGAGTCAAGGAGCTAAATCTCTAGCTGGAAGATTAATTGGACGATCGAAAAATGCTTCTCTAGCGCGTGAGGAATTTTGGGCCCTCAAAGATGTGTCGTTTGAAGTTCAGCAAGGTGAGGTGATTGGGGTTGTTGGGCGCAATGGAGCGGGAAAATCTACGCTTCTGAAGATTCTCAGTCGCATCACTGAGCCGACCGAGGGACGAGTGACGCTACGGGGAAAAGTGGCTAGCTTGCTGGAAGCAGGAATGGGGTTTCACTTAGAGCTAACTGGACGAGAAAATGTTTTTCTGAGTGGGGCAGTTCTGGGAATGAGCAGAGCCGAAATCCGCCGAAAGTTTGATGAGATTGTTGCTTTTTCTGAAGTTGAGGGTTTTCTAGATACGCCGATTAAACACTACTCTACAGGAATGTATATTCGGCTGGCGTTTGCGGTGGCCGCCCATCTGGAACCAGAAATTTTGATCGTAGATGAAGTCTTGGCAGTGGGAGATGCGGCCTTTCAGAAAAAGTGTCTGGGCAAAATGGGCGAAGTTTCAGCAAAGGACGGTAGAACAATCTTTTTCGTTAGCCATAATATGCAGGCGATCGCACAGTTGACCGATCGTGCCATTCTACTCAATGCAGGAAAACTTCAGTTCGATGGCTCTACAGCAGAAGCGATCGCTATCTACAA
>DATNQR010000161.1:0-6247 GCA_036703905.1 Thermosynechococcaceae cyanobacterium | reverse complement strand
CTTCACAGATGTAGAAGTGCGGCGGGATGCTCTAATCTTGTTGTGCAAGCTGGCCAAGGGTACAAACCCCACGACTGGCAGAGAAACCCGCGAAACCCTTAATTGTCCGTAAAGGGCACGGGGTAGGAGGTTGCGAGCAGGCGATGCGATCGCGTCCAGTCAGGTAGAAGTGGCTTAAAGGGCGATCGTCATTGGCTGTAGCCACAGAGTAACTACGTGTAGTCATAGCCTCATAGGTTAGGACGGGGTGCAGGGAGGGAACCCTTGGCTGGGGGTTGCCCCTACACTCCTTCAAACCTAATGTCCTAAGTTGCCTGTCTACAGCTATGCCTACAGCGATGGCACGGTTCGGGAAATTTGCTCTGGAGGAATTTGGCAACAGTAATTAACATTGAAGCGAGAGAACCAGCAACATAGCTGCCCCCAGCCCCAACCTTAGCCACCTACCGGAACCTAACTCTGTGCCAGATAGCAAAGACATTAACAAGGAAAACTTTCTCTATCCCACCGGGCGCTACCGGGGAGAATTCACCCCAGAACGTCTTGCCTTCAACGCCAATCTTCAGGAGTTTGCCCAGCGTGTATCTTTGCTGTGTGGGCTGGAAACAGGCGGCAAGCTGGAGCCAGGAGAAGCATACAGAGAAATCAAACGACTGTGGCACGAGCTTAAGGAATCTAAGCGAAATCTGTTGGATCAGGAAAGTCCGCCCCGACCCAATCTGCCACCGGACGATGCGAGTTAAGCCTGGAAGTATTGCGTCACAATGCTGAGGATGCGATCGGCAGCATGACCGTCGCCAAAGGGATTGATCGCCGTTGCCATCCTCTGGTAAGTCTCTGGGTTTGTCAGTAGTTCGGCTGTCTCTGCCAGGATGCGATCGGGCTTTGTGCCAATCAGCTTGGCCGTGCCCGCCGTTACTGCTTCTGGTCGCTCTGTGGTTTCCCGCAGCACCAGCACCGGTTTTCCTAGGCTGGGCGCTTCCTCTTGCAGTCCTCCAGAATCCGTTAGCACCAGATGGCAGCGTTGGATGGCTCCCACCAAATCGGTATAGTCCAGAGGTTCCGTAAGAAAGGCTCTAGGATGCTCCCCAAGAATAGCCTTGAGTGGTTCCCGCACGGTAGGGTTGCGATGCAAGGGCAGCAGCAAAGCCGTGTCTGGAAATTTGTCCAGCACCTGAAGGAAACCTTGAGCAATATCCTGCAAGGGTGCGCCCCAGTTCTCACGCCGATGCACTGTGGCTAGAAGAGTGCGGTACTGGCTCCAATCCAAATCGGAATTGCAGACGGGTTGGCGCGCCGCTACAGCGAGTAGGGCATCAATCACAGTGTTGCCTGTCAGGTGAATTTCCCCAGTCACGCTCGATCGTCGCAAACGCTCCTCAGCCAGCGTGGTTGGTGAGAAGTGAAGCTGAGCTAATTGGGAAATCAGCCGCCGGTTCGCCTCTTCTGGATACGGATTAAACAGATCATCGGTTCGCAAGCCAGCCTCAACGTGACCGACGGGAATCTTTTGATAGAAGGCAGCTAGGGTGGCGGCAAAGGCAGTGGTCGTGTCGCCTTGAACCAGAACCATCTGCAACTGAAGCTGCTGAAATAATTTCTCCAAGCCTTGCAAAGTGGCGCAGGTGATCGTGGTTAGGGTTTGCTGCGGCTGCATAATGGCCAGGTCGTGGTCTGCTTGCAAGTCAAACAACTGCATGACTTGATCCACCATTTCCCGATGCTGTCCCGTGAGAATTACTTGGGTATTAAATGTGGACATGGACTTGAATTTTTGGATCACCGGAGCCAGTTTGATGGCCTCTGGCCGAGTTCCTAAGATGATGCCGATCGTGATGGGAGATGTCATACGTTGGTAACGGAAAGTGAGAGCGATCGCGTCTTGACCATCTTAAGCGGGTCGAAGCTTCTAGCGGAGTTGCGACCCGCAGAAATGATTTGAAGACGCATCTAATTCCGACACTTTTCCTTGAGTTGTCGCACAAATTTCGATTTCAGGCTACCCTAGAGTTTGAGATTTATATTGGATGTCAGGTTTTGTTCAGTCAGATTGACAGACAACTCTCCGATATTGAATCCTCTACACTTTGTTAACTGGAGTAGTCCATGTCAATCTACGTTGGGAACCTGTCCTATCAGGTCACCGAAGAAGATATCAACAACGTTTTCGCCGAGTACGGCACGGTCAAGCGGGTGCAACTCCCCACCGATCGTGAAACTGGGCGGATGCGTGGGTTTGGTTTCGTTGAAATGTCCACTGAAGCTGAGGAAACGGCAGCCATCGAAGCGTTAGACGGCGCAGAGTGGATGGGTCGCGATCTCAAAGTCAACAAAGCCAAGCCTCGTGAGGAGCGTCCTGCTTCCGGCGGTGGCTGGGGCGGCGGTGGCGGTGGTGGCCGACGTAACGATCGTTATTAACTCGCCTACCCGAAGCTACAAGTCTTAAAGCTACAAGTAGCGCTACAAGTACAGAGCCTCTAGCAGATTAGGGATGCCTTGCTCTGCTAGAGGCTTTCTCATTCAAATTTTGTCTATCCATTTCTACGGGGAACAATTGGTATGGCTCAAGTCATCTTGGGGGAGAACGAAGGAATCGATTCTGCGCTACGCCGATTCAAGCGGCAGGTGTCTAAAGCGGAAATCTTCTCCGATATGAAGAAAAAGCGACATTTTGAAACTCCTCTGGAAAAAGAGAAGCGAAAGGCCCTAGCGAGAAGGAAGAAGCGTCGGTTCCGCTCCCAGAACTAGTGCAGCTGAGGTTAGTTCAGTCCCTAACACAGTCCGCGCAGTCAGTGACGATCGTGCCACGACGACTTAACTTCTGGGATCTGTGCTTCTGGGATCTGTGGCAGAACCGATCTTAATTGCAGTCTGGCACGGGACAAATTCAAAGTGATGGAACTCCTGCTTAATCGTTCAGGAGTGTGCCTGTCTTTTCTGGATGGCGCACTCCTGAAGGGCACACTAGCAAACCCGCAGGATGCTAGGGGAAAATGCGAGGTGCGCTAGAAGCAAGGCACAAGGACCAATCGAAGCTTACTTGGGGAAGTATTCATCGAAATAGGCTACCCCTCACATAGGCTTAGTAACCTTGGAAAGTGAAGAACAGGTTGAGCGCAAACTTGGAAAGTGAAGAACAGGTTGAGCGCAAAGCTGATGAGTTCTACGAGCTTTGGTTCGATCGAGAATGTCTAAGCTTGACTAATGCCTAGATTTGACTATTGAATCTGTTCAGATATGACCTGAACCTGACTGCTTGTAGAAGAGAAGCCGATCATAAGAAACCGTATGGCTCTCCTATAGGCGGAACCTGCGTTAGAATTTTGTTAAAGATGCTTTACCAGAATTTGCAATGCGCCGTTAGGAAAACTTACATCACATAAGAAGCTTAACCAGAAGCGCAAGATTGAACCATCTATCCTCGACTCACAGGTATCTCTTTATATGACGCTTCCCATCCGCAATGTTGCCATCATTGCTCACGTTGACCACGGCAAAACAACCCTAGTGGATGCTCTGCTGAAGCAAGCAGGCACGTTCCGCCAGGGCGAAGATGTTCCCACCTGCGTCATGGACTCAAATGACCTGGAGCGCGAACGGGGCATCACAATCCTGTCCAAGAACACAGCAGTCCGCTACAAAGACACGCTGATTAACATTGTAGATACCCCCGGCCACGCTGACTTTGGGGGCGAGGTGGAGCGAGTGCTGGGCATGGTGGATGGCTGCATCCTGATTGTGGATGCCAACGAAGGTCCAATGCCTCAAACTCGCTTTGTGCTGAAAAAGGCTTTGGAAAAAGGCCTACGCCCGATCGTCCTCGTCAACAAAATTGATCGCCCTTCTGCCGATCCCCACAGTGCGGTCGACAAAGTGCTAGATTTGTTTCTGGAGCTAGGCGCAGACGACGACCAATGTGAGTTTCCCTATTTATTTGCATCGGGTATATCGGGGTTTGCGATCGAGAAATTAGAAGATGAACCCGTGGATATGAAGCCCCTGTTTGAGGCTTTCCTGCACCGCGTTCCGCCTCCCGTCGGTGACCCTGAGAAGCCTTTGCAACTGCAAGTCACAACCCTGGACTACTCTGATTACTTGGGCCGAATCGTGATCGGCAAGATTCACAATGGCGTGGTTCGTTCCGGTCAACAAGCTGCCCTGATTCGAGAAGACGGCTCGATCGTCAAAGCTAAAATCACAAAGCTGATGGGCTTTGAAGGCTTGAAGCGTATTGAGATTGAGGAAGCTTCCGCAGGGAATCTCGTTGCGGTGTCTGGGTTTGCGGATGCCAACATTGGAGAAACCATCACCGACCCCAACAACCCTCAAGCTCTGCCTCTGATCAAAGTGGATGAGCCAACTTTGCAAATGACCTTCTCGGTCAACGACTCACCCTTTGCTGGGCAAGAAGGCACATTGGTTACGTCCCGTCAGGTGCGCGATCGCCTGATGCGGGAACTGGAAACCAACGTTGCCCTGCGGGTCGAAGAAACAGGTTCGCCCGATCGGTTCCTGGTTTCTGGTCGAGGTGAACTGCACCTTGGCATTTTGATCGAAACCATGCGGCGAGAAGGCTACGAGTTTCAGGTGTCTCAGCCGCAGGTGATTTACCGCGAAGTAAACGGGCAGCCCTGTGAGCCGTTTGAGACTTTGGTACTGGATACGTCAGAAGAATCGGTGGGTAGCTGCATTGAGCGCTTAGGTCAACGCAAAGGCGAAATGCAGGATATGCAAGTTAGCCCTAACGGTCGCACTCAACTGGAATTTATTATTGCTGCTCGTGGTCTGATTGGCTTCCGGGGTGAGTTTATGCGAATGACCCGTGGTGACGGGATTATGAACCACAGCTTCCTGGACTACCGCCCTCTCTCTGGCGATATTGATGCCCGACGTAATGGTGTGCTGATCTCCTTTGAAGAAGGCGTTTCCACCTTCTATGCCATGAAGGGCGCTGAGGATCGGGGTGTTTTCTTTATCCATCCTGGAACGAAGGTCTATAAGGGCATGATTGTGGGGGAACACAACCGCCAGCAAGACCTGGAGATCAACATCTGTAAGTCTAAACAATTGACAAACCATCGAGCTTCCGGTGGAGAGGAACTGGCGCAAATGCAATCTCCGATCGAGATGAGCCTGGAGCGAGCGCTGGAATACATTGGCCCGGATGAACTGCTGGAAATTACACCGCAGTCGATCCGGCTTCGTAAAGTGTCGAAGGCGAAGAAACTAGCGGGTAAGAAGTAAGTTAATTCCCTCCAAAGCGTTGCTGCGCTGAGTGAAGGTAGCACCAGACCTAGAACCTGGTGCTACCTTCACTTTTCGTTGGGTACTACCGCAAAAGGTGGTATGGCCGCAGCCTCCTAAGTTGGGACGGGTGCAGCGATGGAATCCCTGGTGGGGGCAATGCCCTCACACCCCTTCAACCCAATATCTCAAGCTATCTGTCTACAGCCACAACTGCTCTCCTATTGGACTTGCTGGATTCCTGATAATTACGTTAAATTTAGTTAACAAATGTTTGTGATTAAGCTGCATTCCGTCGGAATTGAGCGCCAAAGCAGAGTGCAATTTTAAGGAAAGCAGCATTTCACCAGCTTGAGAACCCGCTCAAAAGCGATCGACCGGGTTTCTGCTTGATGTATCTTGAAGGCGAAAATTTATGAAGACTTCTTGGAGAACAATTCTGCTTTGGGCGTTGCCGGCTTTGGTGATCGGCTTCTTCCTGTGGCAAGGGTCATTTGCCCCGTCCACCGCTAGCGTGGGCAACAATGCAGCCAGCACTCGCATGACCTACGGTCGGTTTCTGGAGTATTTGGATGCCAACCGAGTGGTCAGCGTGGACTTGTACGAAGGCGGACGTACCGCGATCGTCGAAGCTGTTGACCCAGAACTGGACAACCGCCTGCAAAAGCTGCGAGTGGATCTACCGGGAAATTCCCCTGATTTGGTCACACGACTGCGGGACTCTAAGATCAGCCTAGATTCTCACCCTGCCCGCAACGATGGCGCAATTTGGGGACTGCTGGGCAATTTAATCTTCCCGGTGCTGCTGATTGGCGGCTTGTTTTTCTTGTTCCGCCGCTCCAACAACGTTCCTGGCGGCCCTGGACAGGCGATGAGCTTCGGTAAATCCCGCGCCCGCTTTCAAATGGAAGCCAAAACCGGAGTCATGTTCGATGATGTCGCAGGCATCGAAGAGGCAAAAGAAGAACTTCAGGAAGTCGTCACCTTCCTCAAAAAACCTGAA
>DATNQR010000160.1:0-6692 GCA_036703905.1 Thermosynechococcaceae cyanobacterium | reverse complement strand
GCATTGCCTCGATCGGGCCAGAAACGAGCAAAGCCTGTACTAGCCTACTGGGTCGGGTGGATGCCGAGGCGCAAAAGTATACGCTGGAGGGATTGGTGACAGCGATCGTCATTTGGTTTGATGAGAGTTAATGACTCTCATTGACATGAGAGTCATCGTGACGAATCTCTAGCCTCGTAAAAGCCTCCCTAATGTGCCGCTAGGTCACAGGGACTTCATAAGTGCTGTCGGTGCAGGCTTTGTTGGTATTGCTGGATGATGAGATCGATCACTTGCTGAATGCTCAAGCCGTCGCTTTGGATCTCGCTCGCATCGGCGGCTTTGCGGAGAGGAGCCAGGCTGCGGGTGCTGTCCTTGCGATCGCGTTCATAGATCGCTTGCTCCAATTCATCCAGGTTGATTTCGTCCCTACCCTGGTTTTTCAGATCCTGCTGCCGTCTCCGGGCCCGTTCCTGCACTGATGCCGTCAGGTAAATCTTCACCTCGGCATCGGGGAAAACGTTCGTGCCAATGTCCCGTCCCTCGATCACAATGCCACCGCCTTGCCCATAGCGGCGCTGCTGCCGGACAAGCTCCTGACGGACGGCTGGGTGAGCCGCGATCGCTGACACACTTGCCGTCACCTCCAAACTGCGGATTTCCTGAGTCACGTCCTGTCCGTCGATTTGCACCTGCACCGAAGCTGGTTCACCGCTCAGGGTAATTTCGCACTGGCTAACCAGTTCCGCCACGGCCGGTTCATCGTCGATCGCAATTCCCGACTGCAACACCAGCCACGTTAGCGCCCGATACATCGCGCCCGTGTCCAGATACAGTAGCCCAAGACTCTGCGCCACTTGCCGAGCCACAGTGGATTTCCCGGCTCCTGCCGGCCCATCGATCGCCACGATTGGTTGACGACTGCACAGCAGCACGTTATCGATCAGCCGTGTGGAGCCAATCTGGGCAGCGATCGCCAGCAGCCCCGACTCTTCCACCCGCTCCAAAGGGGCCAGGGTAGTCGGATGCACCAGTTCCACATACTCTTGTGCGATCGTTGGCACAGCTTCCAGCACCGACTTCACGATGGCAATCAAACTGTCGCTCAGACGTTCACCGGACTGGAAGGCCGTTTTAGCCTGCTGCAAGCCTTGATAGAGCGCGATCGCCTGTTCCCTCTGCTCAGCGCTGAGGTATTGATTGCGGGAGCTACAGGCTAATCCATCCGGCTCTCGGACGATCGGACAGCTAACAATTTCAATGGGAAAATTCAGATCAGTGACCATACGTTGCAAAACTCTGAGTTGTTGAGCGTCTTTTTGACCAAAATAAGCCCGATCTGGTTGTACCAGATTCAGCAGCTTTGTGACGATCGTTGCCACGCCTTGAAAATGCCCTAAGCGCGATCGGCCGCACAGCCCAGAGGTGAGAAGCTCTGGTGGAATTACCTGGGTCTGGGTTTTGTCCCTGCCACTGCTCACTCCCATTTCTTCGGCAGTTGGCGCAAAAATTACGTCTACGTTTGCGGCTTCACATAGGGCCCGATCTCGCTCCAACGGGCGGGGGTACTTTTGCAAATCTTCACTAGGGCCGAACTGGAGCGGATTCACAAAAATGCTCACCACTACGATCTTGTTTTCCCGACGGGCCTGCTGGATCAGACTCAAGTGGCCCACATGAAGCGCGCCCATGGTGGGAACCAGTCCCACCATGGGCGCTGCACCGATCGGTGACGCTTCGTAAGTGACTGCCTCAGAGGAAGGGGGAATCGATCGGTGCAGATTCAAATAGCAGCGCAATCCGACCACTGTGGTAAATAGACGCATCGCCAGCCCTCCCAAAACTCAACCCCGCTCATTAGTGTATAGAATCTCCACAACCTCAGGCTTGGGCTTCAGCATGAAAACGGGATTGCTTAAGAGACTGTTTGAGCAGTTGTAACTTTGTAGCCGTAGACAGACAGCTCAGAACATTAGGTTGACGTGGAAGTGTCAACTCGGAATGTCGACACAACCTAGAGATAGGCGATCGTCACCCCAGAGCCACCCTCTTCCCGGGGTGCTAACTCAAATCGCTGCACTAAGGGGTGCTGCTGCAAGAAAGCATGAACTCCCTGGCGCAGTTTTCCAGTTCCGTGACCGTGGATAATCCACAGCCCCCCGCCGATCTTTTCGGCGATCGCCTTTTCCAACGCAGGTTCAGCATCGACAACGCGGCTACCACGAATATCCAGCGTGTTGCTATCGGTGCGAATCAAAGGAACAGGTGCTGGCGGCGGCAAAATCGGCTCTTTCTTAGGTTCAGGTTCCCGCTTCACGGCCTTCTGCCCGTCTAGCGATTCCACGTCTTCCACCGAGACAGTCATTTTCATCATCCCAAAGCGCACGCTAATTTCATCGTTGCTATCGGGAGCGGTCAGCACTTCGGCAGTTTGCCCTAGACGGGGAATGCGAACTCGGTCGCCCACTTGGGGCCGAAAGCCAACCGGCTTCGGCGCGACTTTCTCTTGGCGCGAGGGCAAATGTCGATCACCCAGCTGGTTCAGGGCTTCGGTGGTTTGCTGCGCGGATTGGGCGCTCATTGGCCCCTGCTGGAGCTGGCGAATCACCTGAGCCACTTCTCGCTTGGCTTCGGCGATCGCCGCCTGCACCGCCTGTTCCTGGGCCTGTTGCAGTTCCCGTTCCCGCTCCTTCAGGGCCGTCGCTTTCTGAGAAACCTGACCGTACAGCCGCTCTGCACTTTCCAGTAGTTGCGCGGCTTCCTGAGACTTGGTTTCCTGCTTTCGCCGTTGGGCTTCCAGTCCAGCAATCACCTGGTTCACATCCTCTGAAGCACCACCGACATAGCTTTGGGCTTGCTGGATCACTTCCTCGCGCAGGCCCAAGCGACGGGCGATCGTCAGGGCATTGGAGCGCCCCGGAATCCCCCACAGCAGCCGATAAGTCGGGGCCAGCAGCACGTCGTCGAACTCCACAGACGCATTCTCAAAGCGATCGTCCTGATACTTTAGCGCCTTCAGTTCGCCAAAGTGGGTAGTGGCGATCGTTAGCCCCGCGTGGTCTGCCAGATGCTTCAGTAGCGCGATCGCCAAGGCACTGCCTTCCGAGGGATCGGTTCCGGCCCCAACTTCATCCAGCAGAACGAGTGTGGGGGAGTAGTGAGGGAGTAGAGTGGCCGGTATGGGGGCGAGAGCAGCTAGAACGCGCACAATGCGGCGGATGTGTCCAGAAAAGGTAGAAAGGCTTTGCTGGAGAGATTGTTCGTCACCGATGTCGGCCAGAACTTGATCAAACCAGGGCAACTCCACAGGTTCACGGGCGGGGATAAACAGCCCGACCTTAGCCATCAGCACCGCTAATCCAAACGTTTTTAGCGTCACGGTTTTGCCGCCTGTGTTGGGCCCAGTAATGGCAACGACGCGAATCTGGGGCTGAATTACCAGATCGATCGGCACAACGGCCCCGCCCTGCTCGTGCTGCTGCTGCCAGACCAAGAGCGGGTGGCGCAACTGGCGCAGAACGATCGGGGATGGAGTGGAAGTCTTGGGAGCCTTGACTTGTGGACTGTCCGAGGGATCTAACTCCTCTTGCTTCTCTTGCTCCCCAGTTCCCCACTCCACAAATCGCGGTGGATTCGCCCCCAGCCAGCTTGAATAACGGGCACGGGCAGCAGCCAAGTCAAGAGTGGTGACGATCGCCAGCAGCCGCTCCAGGTCAGGCAGCACAGCAGCAACTTGTTCTGTCAACGATCGCAGCACGACTTCGCACTCCACCTGTTCTTGGCGCTGGAGTTGCCGCAGTTGATTGTTTAGATTGACCGTGGGCTGGGGTTCCACGTAGAGGGTTGCGCCGCTCATGGAGGTGTCGTGGACAATGCCGGGGACTGCATCCTTCTGAGGTGCTTTGACAGGAACCACAAACCGTCCGGCCCGTTGGGTGATCAGAGATTCCTGGATGGCGTTGGCTTTGCGCTGAAGGATGCCCTGCAAAATGTCGTGGACGCGATCGCGCACTTGCTTTTGCTGCTCTCGGATGCCGGCTAGCTTAGGCGTAGCTCGATCGGCCACTTGGGCCCGATCGTCAATGCAACGATGGATCTCTTGCTCCAGTTCGGGATAGGTTCGCAGATCTGCCACTAAACCGTTCAGCACGACTAGATCGGGCTGGTTGTCGATCGTGCGGCGGAGACTTCGTGCCCCCGCTAGGGTGGTGGCGATGGCCAAAAGCTCCTCTCCCGACAGCATTCCCTGATGCTCGGCCCGTTGCAGCGCTTCACCAATATCCATCACCCCATCAAAACCCAGCCCCGCAGCCAGCTGGCTCTCCAGTTGATACACTTCCTGGGTCTGGTTCAAGAGGGTCTGGGTGGTCTGACGATCGGTGGGAATTTTCAGGTGTCGGGCAGCGATCGTCCCCAACTTTGTGGCGGCGAAAGTCGAGAGGTGCTGGCACAGCCGCCCCCATTCCAAAAGCTCAAGGGTTTCAGTCTGAATCAAGTTGGGTCAAATGGTGGGTTGCTCTACTATTCTAGAAAGTTATGCCGTGCAAAAGCTCCTTCTCAACGGGTAAACCTCAGCGCAACAGCACCAGCACCAAGCTCACCAGCACCAGCGCCAAAAGTGCAATCCAACTAGAATTTTGCTTCAGCCATCCTCGGAGGGAACGGGGATACTTGGGCGCGATCGCCAGAGGTAGAGTGAGATCGGTGTAGAGGGTGCAATCCATCGCGTCGGGGCGCTTGGGAAAGGTGCAGGTGTCATCAGCATGGTAAGTGCAGGTGAGGCAGAGGGGTTCACCATCAACAGCGCGGTGCAGGATAATTCCGGGATGGCCGTGGGCCTTCAGCGCCGTTCGGCAATAGGGACAGACGATCGCACGAGTCTCGACAGGCTGACGGCAACGGGGGCAGGCGGGCATGGGTGATAACTAGAACGGTAGCTTTAATCTACTGGCTTCTAATCTAGCAAACGCGATCGTTCCGGGGGTTGCTGAGTAGAAGATCAGGATACTACAGCAAGATTTCCGGCTTTCTTAGAAAAGCCAGGGAGCTAATTCTTTTATGGGGATTAGAGGGGTTTCGTCAGTGCTTCACCAGTGCTTCAGCCGATCGGCTCTGTCGAGGAGAGGCAGTGTGGGCCCAGATAGCACGAAAGCAGAGCGGCCAGTTGCTCAAGTTCGTAGGGCTTTCGCAAAAAACTATCACACCCTGCCTGCAACGCCATCTCCTGATCTTGCAAGCGGGCCATGGCAGTGACGGCAACGATCGGAATCTTCTGACTGTGGGGATCTTGCTTCAAGTGCCGTGCTACTTCAAATCCGTCGAATTCCGGCATCATCATGTCCAGCAAGATAAGGTCAGGATGAGCGGCTTGAGCGATCTCCAGCGCCGATTTTCCATCCTTCGCGCTCAACACTGAGCAGTCAAGAAGCTGAAACAGCTGGTAGGTGATGAGTAGCAAATTATCATCATCGTCATCAACAACCAGAATCTTCACGGGCTGCTCGCCTTCAGGAGAGAAAATCGCCAAGGAAATGTCCATTCTCTGTTCAGGGAAATCTTTTAGTCCATCATCCTCTGAAGAAAAGCGGACGAAGCTCTTGAGGCGGCGAATTGGCGCTTCCAGTGAGCTACTCGTTCTTGTACAGACCAGGTTGACGGGTTGAGCCTCTGAAAGAGAGGTCATCAAGCTGGTACAGATGCTTATCTAAATAATTCTACCAGTTGCAAGCTGAATGTGAGAATTACGTCTTTAGGGAGAGGTTAGCAGAAATTTCTGTCGAGCGCCAACCTCTATCATCACTATGCAGATAGAAATAGTGGGATAAGACAAGCGCCTCTTCTATTCTGAAAGGTATAAAAAGTTCTGCCTCTCGAAAATTTGCAAAGAAAGTTTTGCAATTAGGTCATATTTCGTAGATTGATGCTTCACCTAGGTCATTCACTTAAATCATTATTCTTAAGCAATTCTGTAAGCCTTCTTGGTGCGCTTTTGAACATAATTTCTTAACGAGTATTGATCTAAAGCTGGGTTGAGTTTCTGTATCCTACTTGTCGAAAAAAAGCGATTAAAAGGCAGCAAAACGATCGCTATATTCCTTCTAGTCTCGCTTTAATGCGAAAACCTTTCTTGGGAAGGATAGGCGAATCCGGTCAATTTTGAGTACTTTGTTTTTATTGAATATTACTATTCGGATTTCCCTATGGCAGCAACACACCCCACTAAGGGTCAACTAGAACGGTCACTATCGCAACGTATACAAGCTCTCTATCGCAATCAGCTGGGTCATCGCCTGAGCGAAGTTATCTGTCAGATTTTCGACCAGAAAATTATGATTGTTTTGGAAGACTCCATCACGCAGCCGGAGCAGCTATTGGCAGAAAGCGGCAAGGAAGAACTTGTGGAAGAAATGCACGCTGGGATTGAACAAGCGATTCAGCCGCGGCTTTCTAAATTGATTGAAGAAGTGGTAGGAGTTTCGGTAGTGGATCTGTTGAGTGATGCCAAGTTGGCAACCAAACGAACCGGGATGATTGCAGTGCTGTCTGACGAACCACTCATGCGCGATCGCGTCGTCAGCCCTGCAATCTGACTCCCTAAACTCACTGAAGCTACAGCACCCACTGGAGCTATAGCAACTCTCGCACGTCCGTTACTTTGCCAGCGATCGCTGCCGCCACCACCATCGCCGGACTCATCAGCAGCGTCCGTCCCG
>DATNQR010000159.1:0-2919 GCA_036703905.1 Thermosynechococcaceae cyanobacterium | reverse complement strand
CATCCTCAAGCAGATGATTCATGGCTTCATGGCTGTGGATGGAGTTTTTTATGCTCGTGCTGGAATCCTCGATGCTGAAGCTAGGGGGATGGCAGAAGAAGATTACTTTCGGTCTCTGCGAGATGGGAGTGATGAGGATCTAGCTCGTTATGTAGCAGGTAGACCTGCTTTCGGCAAAGCCCCAATTGACGACACTGCCCCTATCGCTGCTACTGATGCAAACAAGCATCGGTACAACATCATTGGGCTATCTGCCTACAACTATGTGCTTTTGCGCGTTGCTCAAATTGTGGACGGAGGTGCAATGGTACAAGTAGTTTCGCGAATACTTGTTAAGCACTTGCAAGATAGATGGGAGAACAGTTATCAACCCCAAATAGAGCGAGATAAGCGTTGCAAATTTTTGTAAAACCAATTCCGGCAACTTTACAGGAGCAGAAATATGACTGTCGCAACTTCCTCAGAACTCACCCTAGACCGAGTGCAAAATGCAGTTGATGCCATTCTTGAAACACTGGGACAGCCAGAAAACGATTTACACAGAAAAGCTCTAGAAGCTTTTCAAGGAGGCGACCATCAGGCAGTAAAGCGACTTGCATCAACACATTTGGCTGACTACTACTGCAAGGCATTAGGGTATCTGGGTGGAGCCTTAAAACTGACTCCTAACACCGATACTATTCTTGCTGAGTCAGCACGGGCGGCGGCTGACTTTACGAAGGAGAAAACTCTATTTCGATTAGGGGCTGAGATTGAAAAAGCTCTAAGTTGAAGGATTTGAGGTATTGCTGAAACGCAGGAGAGATCGCTATGACCCAAGCCACAGCACGGTTCAGAACGCTTGAGGAATATTTAGCCTATGACGACGGAACCGACACCCGATATGAATTGGTCAATGGGGTTCTAGTCGAGATGTCACCTGAAAGTAGACTCAATCGGCAGATTGCCTCGTTTCTGTTTGGGGCGTTCGTTCGGTTGGGGCTACCGACAGAACTGTTGGTGATTGGTACACAGATCACTGTGATCAGCCCAGAAGTGACCGCTCGACAACCCGATTTTGTGGTGTTATCGCCTGAGTGCGCGATCGTGCTGGAAGGAGCTAAGAGCGATGTCATCACCGCAGAAATACCCGCCCCGGCGCTGGTGGTGGAAGTCGTCTCACCAGGAGATGAGAAGTCAGACAACTACCAGCGCGACTACGTGGAGAAGCCGAAAGAGTATGCAGAGCGTCGTATCCCTGAGTTTTGGCGCATAGACCCCGCTCGATCACTGGTTTCTGTGCTGGTGCTGAAGGGTGGGCGGTACGTCGAGCAAGTGTTTCGGGGCAGCGATCGCGCCATCTCCCCCACATTCCCAGAACTGAACCTGACGGCTCACCAGATCCTCACAGCCGGGAAGGGAGGATAGCGATGGCTGCGGGTCTGGAGAAACTCTCCACCTCTAGACTATTCACCGTTGTCACAGGAGGGTTGACAATAGGAGAAAATTCTCTTCATCCGTCTGTGGTACAAGCGTCATCTATCTATCCTCCAGTTCCAGAGATCTACAACTGGGAGGCTTGGCAGCAGATTCGGCAGCAGAAAGATAAGGCTTCTGTTGCGGCAGCAGGTATTGGGCTATTGATCATCGTGGGCGGAACTTTTTTCTCCCCCCTCGCTCTAGCAGGCGTTGTCCCCAGCACAACAGCATTGAACCTAATTCAGAAATCGGCACAGCTTGAACAAGTCATCCCAGTATTATTAAAAGGTTTTGAGGAGGAGGGCATTCAAGTCTTCGCTTCGCTCCCCGTTGAAGGGCAGCAAGATTTGGACTTGTTCGTGCGATTTCCAGATAAAACCTTCTTTGCGATCGCTGTGCGCTCTAAGGGTCGCAGCAAGATCGTCTACAGCGAGAATGTTGAAGACCTGCGAATCAAACGTAAAGCTGGAACAGCGTCGAACAAGTGGAAGCCTAACCCACTCCAAGAACTCAACGACCAAGAAATCTGGCTCCGTAAGAATCGGCGCGATCTGTTCGGCGGCTCATCCCGTGATTCTCGTCGGCCAGTTGTCAAGATTCTGGCGCTATGGGGAGAGACGAGTGTAGGATCACACCCAGAGCATTTGTATTCCAAAGTAGGAAGTAGCTCGTACTTAGTTCTTCGCAAGACCGGGACTATTTGTATGTTGCAAGCCGATCAACTGGTTTCGTTCATCCGAGATTGGCGGATTGAACTACAGCAGAGGAAGGACACTTCCTAACATGCCTTAAATCGCCAAACCCCCCATCGCAACGCGACAGAGGGCTAGTAGGCTTTTCAATCCGAGGAATTGGGCAAGGTTTGACCGCCAGGAGCCAATTCCGTGTCAAGCGCACACTTGTAACTTTATGATAACCCATCAGAAAAACAAGACAAGAGGAGATCGGGGGCGGGTGATCCAATCACCTACCTCGGTCGGCTCTGCACTTGATGGCGGAATGCCAACAGCGTCCGGCGTGTAGGGTGCATCAGTCACGCAGATACACCTCCAACGAATCGTTCCAATTCCTTCATGTTCACCGCAACAGAAGGAATTTTCATGAACGCAACGGTACTTTCAGAGATTGACGATCGCAGCCTTGCAGTCCCACAGATCGCAGCACAGCCCGATCCGGTTTCCACCTTCCGCTTTGCCGTCAACCGCCACGGCTGCAACAAAGACTGGGACTTCAGAATTCTCAGCAGTCACTTTCAAGATGTAGAAGGCACACTCGATACCGTAATCGCGCACCTTCAGCAGGGCCACGCCATCTGTGCCGGACTGCTGGGAGGACAGTGGCGCAGAAAAAGCAACTTTGCTGGGTCGCAGTGGGTACTGATCGACATCGACAACAGCGCCGTGCAGTGCGATGACCAGGGGAAAACCGTCAAAGCTGCTGACGGCAAAGCCCTTAAAGTCT